>NZ_QWEV01000001.1 GCF_003858395.1 Acidipila sp. EB88
GCGCGGAGCGCCTCGGATAGCTCGGGCAGTAAGAAGACGACTTCGGCGTAACCCTTCGATAGATCAAATAGGCCCCATGCTCTCTCTCGAGAACTTGGACGCGAGTCGGCATCCAGCTCGACTTTGCTCGAGCTGATGCAAGAGTGAGTTGTAACGCTGACAAATTAGATTTCGATCTTCGGCAGCGGCCGTTAAGAGCGTATGTATTTCCTTAGCTAACAAAGGCAATGCTTCGGCGCAAAGATCGTTCGATTGCTGGCGTCGGTGAATCAGGCTCTGTTGCTTCTCCCGAAGAGAACGCTTGTCCCGTTCCAGCTCACCACGGCGTTGATCGAGCTCCCGCCCCGTTCGATCCAACTCCGCCCTTTTGCCCTTAAATAAAACAGGTTCGGTGCCGAAGAAGCCGGAGTTTTTGTATTCAGCCTGGGCCTCATACAGGCGAGCTCGCTGCTCATTGAGTGACTTTGGCGCAGCTCCCAAGAATCCCACTTAAACCGCATCTCTTCTTCGAGCGAGACTATAGATAGGGTGCTGTCTGCCGCCTCCTTAAGCGTGGACCGAATCTCTATTGGCAAGTGTTCAAAGAAGCAATCCTTCGCAAGGAGGACGGCGGCCACGGCGTTCCCTGTTCCAGAAAAGCGTTCAGCAGCGGACCTGAGGAGAGCAAACTCAGACTCCAGCGCCCCGTTTCTCGTGTTCAAGGAGTCAAGCTCCCGGACAATGACAAGCCGTTTCGCAGCTGAAGCTTTTAAAACCTTTCGCCACTCCTCAAAAGCTACGTATATGGCATAGCCATCCGCATTGCCATCAACCAGATCCGCAAGTTGGCCCTCGAGAGCAGCGAGAAGGGCACCTCGATTGCTTCGCCGCAGCATGTCTTGGTCAGAGGCTCGAAAGCTTTCAAGGGCCATTTTTGCAGAGATAGGTACTACCTGCTTCGGGCGTGAAATTAACCTGTCCACTCGCTGACAGATGGCCTCAATCGGATCCTCGTCTGGATCAAGCTCATCCGTCTGATTAAGCGCAATGAGAAGCTTGCATCTTTCAGGTAGCCTTTGGATTTGTTCCAGGTCGCTCTTGCTCATCGGCTGCAAGGCAGAGGTGACCCAGACCGCTACTCTCGCCCGCTTCAGGAATCTCTGCGTGCCCAAGGTGTGTGACTCGATGATCGAGTTCAACCCCGGCGTGTCGACCAGCGTTGCACGCTCGAGGATCGCTGCGTCGACACCAA
This sequence comes from Acidipila sp. EB88, assembly GCF_003858395.1. Lineage (GTDB taxonomy): Bacteria > Acidobacteriota > Terriglobia > Terriglobales > Acidobacteriaceae > EB88. Next base: position 1,232 of record NZ_QWEV01000001.1, read on the forward strand.
CCTCTATGTGCGACCACGACTCCCTAAGGGGAGCCAGAGATGAATCTCCCTCTGCTGAGATCTGGCTTAAGGAATCCATGTCCCCGAACCACGCGTGGCGACCCTCTTTGAAAGCCTGGATGGCGGGTTTACCCAGACGGGGAGCCCGCAAGAGGGTTACGACCGCCGTCGAAGGTAGTACATGCATGGCAAGTAGCGGACGCTGCAAAAGTGCATTCAGCAACGTAGACTTACCGGCGTTGAAGGCGCCTAAGACTACAACCAGAGGAGGCAAGAGGACGTCATCGGCGGCTGAGCGGATCAGGTCGGCCGTTTCACGTAACTCAGGAAGCTCCCCTAAACGATCAGCAGCGTGCCTGAGAGCTCGGCTTATGTGAGTAGCGGTCGCAGGAACCAGATTCTCCATTTCGGCTAAAAGATGAAGTCGGGAAAGTTGTAGTCGCTGCTATGCACGAGCGGATCCTCAAAATGCATTACAGTCTCGAACCCGCCGCCGTGCGGGATGCTGCTGCTTACCAGCACTCCTGCATTGTCGAGTAGGTCGTGGCCGCCATGCACATTTCCACTCAACGAGCCCAAAGGATGCATTTCTCCAGTGTAGAGCTGCGTGTGCCCGTGTCCATCCGGGATACTTCTCTCGACTACTTGCCCGTCTAGGGTCACGTCGTGGCCGCCCATTGCATTTGATCTCACGGTCTGGTGCAGACCATCAGCGGTAAACACGTCGATCTGATCCTGGAAATGAACGTCCGTCGAAGTGAGATGACCATTCTCGAAATATTCGGTAAGCAGACCTTCATGGATGGCTTGATGGATGTCGTTAAATTCGGAACTCATGTGAGACAGCGCCCTCCGCTCCTTGAACTCTTGAAATGATTCCTTGCAGTTCGTCTAAAATCTCTGCGTACTTGGGTTGTTGAAAGCTTGTCCATTGATCATCGAGCACCGACCTCGCGACAATCTCTCCTCTGGCGGCATGAACTTCTGCTTCTGCAAGCCTTCGGTACTGTTCTTCTGCAGCTGCTCCTAACGCCTGGAACTGCACGCGGATTGAATCCAGAACCGAGGAGCGAAATGCGTCGTGGCTCGCACAGAGCGCAGCACGTACACCGGGGATGAGTGTCTGTTTATCGCGTTCGGTAGACCCTTTCAGTAGCTTGTCTTGCAGGAATGGTAGTCCAACAAGACCGATGAGAGGAAACATTGCGAAACCGACTGCTTGAGCGGCGACCATGGCCAATCCCGCAATCGCACCGGCCTTGATCTGCGCAGAGGCAAACTCCGGCGGAACAGTCATTTCGATGGCTCCGGCCTGTTTATCGATGGATACAGCACCCAGTCGCAGGAGCGGCACTTCTGTGTGGAACTCGCGGCCTAGTGCGTCCGTGAGACCGCAATTGACTTGATGGAACAGCTTCTGAAGAACGGGCGTACGCGAATCCACCCACATCTTCAGACGGCGTTTCACGGTTAGTGGCACCTGACCTACTGCCTGACGAAAGTCGCGGCCCCCATAGTTTTGCAGCTGATCAAGGATTTCTTCTTCCATGGTTTCGCGGAGACAATCCATCGACTTTGCCGTCATCGCTAGCAGTTCTTCCTCGCGATCACGCAGCCAGATGGCCAGTCGTTGCACCTTCTTGAGGCGCTCTTCAAATACGTGCGAAAGCCTGCTCACTTCCAGTTGTAGTTGATCCTGCTTGAGCGTAGAGAGACGGAGTCGATCCTCTACTATGCCTCTGAGCCTGTTCACTATTGAGAGAAGGCGCGACCTGAATCGGTCGACGCGTTCTTCTGAGTGCTGACTCCTGTTGATTGTCTCTAAAAGCCATCGCTCTAATGATGCAAAGCCTGTGCCCTCATCGGAGCCACCAGATTGTGCCTCCTTGGCAGAGATCGCGATCACATCGCAGTTTTCGCCAACGCTTTCTCGAATTCTGCGACCGGCAAGTCGAACTGCGTCACCTCTTTCCTCAACCTCAAGAAGATCTATAAAATTTGCAAGAAAGAGAAGCCTCGAAACGTCAGCCTGCATGACTGTGGTCTGCAGGAAGTCCATCTCCGATTGCGTGACAGGGGTGGTGGAGTCTAGGAGAAAAAGCACGGCGTCGGCACGGGGGACATAGTGATACGTGACCTCCACCCTTTGCTTGTTTAGATCTGAAACCCCCGGAGTGTCCACGAAGACCGCTCCCGTTTCGAGCAAAGGATGTGGATAGCCGACGTCGACGAAGCTGATCCGTGACAGGTCGGCTTCGCTGCCGATGTACTGTTCCATCGCATCCTTGCTCCAGGGCAGTTCTTCTGGGGAGCCTTCGTTATAAAAGACCCGGACATAAGGCTCCCTGGCGTAGCGCAACACGGTGATGACCGATGTCGTCGGCAGTACTCCGACTGGAAGAGTTCTTATGCCAAACAAGGCGTTGAGAACTGAAGTCTTCCCGCGATTGAACTCTCCGAGAACAACAACTTTAAAAGGATCCTTCAGGTCCTCGGCCCACTCATTTAGTTCGCCCACCTCACTCAACGCGCCCAATGATCGCGCAATCACCTGTGCACGTGAAGCATTCTCAGCGAGGCTTTGCAAAGCTCCACTTTGCTTCACTATCGTCTACCTCGCTCCAGGCCGTGACGCACTTCACCTACACGAGTCTCAAGGGACTGTAACCTGGCATATTCTGAAGCGCGATCAGCTTCGGCTGCGCGGATCCGAGCAAGAGAAGCGGTGTGAACAGCCTTGAGGTCGGCCAATCGACCCTCGAAGCTGGCTTCCAGAGCCTGAATGACATCCGAGACCTTCATGGCCCACGCATGTTCGAATCGCTTGAGAGTGTTTGGAATCGTAGATCTGTAACGCTCCTCCAGGGATAAGCGTACTTTGGCCATCATCTCTTCTCTTCTTCTGTTCTCCAGCCAATCCAAAATGCGCCCCCCTCCGAACCAGCCAGTAGCGATGGCAAAAGGGAATGCGATTGGAATAAAGATCAGCCCCATAGCAGCGGCCCCGGCTCGAATCAGAAACTGGTGTTCGCCCGTCAGCAAAGGCTCTTCGAGAGTTTGTGCGATTTCGGAGGAACATTTAAAGCCAAATATCTCCGGTCCCAGGCCCGAGAGAATTAGAGCTTCGCTAATCTGCGCATGAGATGACTCTAGCGAGCTTCGCATTGCGGCTTCTTGCCAGTCGTTAAGCTTCACATGGAGCAATCTTTGGAGACTCGCAACTTCTTCCTCTATCCGCTGCTGGATCTGCTCGCTGCTCAATTCTTTGTAGCCCTGCCTCAAGACACCTATCGCGACGTCGGCCACTTTGTGAAGCTCGCCACGTAGCTTCAGGGCGATGTCCCTGCCTCCCTGCTCCAAATTCCTTCTGAGACGGGCTATCTCGGACGAGAAAGCTGTGGCACCCTCTTTCCACCGATGATTGGCTTCCGTCTCCGCCGCCAGCAGTCCGGGCAGGTCCGAACCTAGCAGCGTTTTGTGGCAGGTGAGAGGTCCTGTAATCAACTGCTCACAAAGGCGCAAGCCTTGCATGCGGGGCCTTGTCAGTTTGGAGTCCATTCTCTCAAAGAGTAGAAAGTGAGCTAGATCTTCCTCAAACGTCCTGAATCGAGCTTCCCACTCGAGATCTTCCTGTTGCTGCAACCGAGCGCGTAAGACTGCACGAGCGGATACTGAATACAGCTTGGCTCCTGGCGCAATCGAGGCCAGACGCTGCGAGATCACACTCGTCACTTCTTGAAGTTCCGATTCATTCAGCCTGTCTGAGTGGTTAAGCACGAAGAACAGCTTGCTGATATCAGCGCTTAGCACGCGATCACGGAGAAAGTTCATCTCAGTCTCTGTCAAAGCCTGCCTGGCCGATAGAAGAAAAACGACAGCATCTGAACGGGGGATGATGTCAAACGTGATCTGTTCCCTCATCGGGTCGAGGTCGTTGGTGCCAGGCGTATCTAACAGACGAACACCCTGGTGTTCAACACCAAAAGGGTGGCGAATGACCACCCTTTCAATTTTTTGCAACTGTGTTAGACGTTGTTGAAACTCTCGCCTCTCGCTGTCATCGTCTGCGGGTTCAACCGGTGCGATGAGGCTGTTAAACTCGGCTGCCGAGATAGAAGCTTCTTCGCTCCCATCACGATAACAAAGGAGAAATTCAGTTGCGCCACCATGAACGATTTCGGTCAGGACAGTAGTGGTCGGAGCTACGGAGGAAGGGAGAATCTTTGCCCCCATCAACGCGTTGATGAAGGTTGACTTGCCGCGCGAGAACTCCCCAACTACAGCGATCTGAAAATCGTCAGAATCCAAGTTGCTACGAATTGCGGAGAGAGCTTGTTGAATGCTCGCTGCATCAAGTTGAGCGGCCATCTCGGAAAGACTTTGGAGAAGAAATCGAATCCGTTCACGCTCCTCCGCAAAAAGAAGGAGATCCAGGTGCGATGTTTTCACTCAGCGACTCCTCTTCATGACTTTTAACAGATTTTTCTATTGTTCAGCGCGGATGAATGAAAATCGCTGCCAAGCTATTCAGTACCAATTGCAACTGCTATGCGTTTCTGTTCAAGATCAGCTCGAGGTTCATCCATGTACAGCAGGACGAACTGGTAAGGGCTCGCCAAGCTCTCCTGAAGCACGAAGGAGCACGCCGCTACGTTGTTCCTATGGGTGCAGAGAATAATGGCGCCGGGATTGTCGTCCGGGAATGCGCCTGAGCTACAGCCATGATTCGACCATACCTGCCCATTCGCCGATGGCCTGTCGGGTCAAGATCTACTGGATTCAGGTCGATCGACACGCATCGCTGCAGAAGGGATCCGTAGAGGACCAAGCCGACGTAACAATGTTTGGACTCGCGTACTTCTGGCACTCCCAGTCAGGGAAGTAAAATGCGCAGAGTTCCAGAAGGAACGCTTGCGACTCGGATGACCCAGTAACGCACTCTGAAGTTAGTGCTCGAATAGCCGTCAAATAGCCGGCTGCACCCGATTCCCTTCGGGCTTCAGGAGTGCGGCTGCCATCTCTCCCCCTAAGGTCAGTGATCGACGTCATCATTTGCTGCCACGGCGATCCTCCGCTCCGATCAAAGAAAGCGCTTGAACGTTCGTATCGGGGAGTGCCTTAGCAGTATCTTGATTTCTCGAGGCGGCACCGGCCAAACGTCACAGTGTGGCGCAGACGTTGCGCAGGTCATGGGACCGGAGCGGTCGATCCCGACTTCCCTAACCGCAGCAGTGAGGAACGCCCAGATGACCAGCCATTCATTTTTCCCTAACCTTATCGCCCTTGAGATGGAGCGCAGCAACGGTCGGCCTCCACCGTTCCCGCCGCTAGCCAGGCATGAATATCGTGCTTCAACCAAATAAATCTGCTAGGGTCCGGATCAGGCTCCCTCTTGGGGAAGGAGGCGATCACCCAGTTGCTCTCCCGTATCTGAGTATCTTCAACGATGAGTGGTGCCAAGGCCCTGCAATTCCCTCTCTGTTCTTTCCTCAGCCACGTCTCGCAAGCGGGCGCCGTCTGCCGGAGGTTCGGGATCTTGGTGAGGCTCGCGACGTCCCGGCCGATCCCAGCCACCCCGCCTCGCCTCGCCTCCTTAACCATCTTCCCGAACGACTGCGAGCCAGACGTTTGCAATCGAGGCGCTAGCGCTGCTCCAGAGTGGGCCAAGCTGCAGCATTCAACTCCCCATTCGCTTCCCTTCGGCAGTACCCAGACGGCATAGTGGCGACCTGCCCACTAGGCCTGCCTGGATACACAGAGAACAACTCCGGGCCGTAGTTTCGCGAAACATGAACAGTCCCACGCTTTGTTTTGGTCGCTTGATCATAGGTTCCCGGATGCCAGCTACAGCCCGAGCTTCCCCGCTGCGGTCTGCCGCAGTTTCTTGCCTTCGCGGATGTAGCGACGGACCATGGCGAGCGAGCGATGCCCGGTTTGCTGCATGATCTCGAGCTCGGTTGCGCCCTTGAGATACGCCTGGGTTGCGAAGCCGGCGCGCAGAGAATGGCCGCCATAGTGCTTCGCGGCCAACCCGGCCCGTTTGACCGAGCGCTGCACGATGACCCCGATCGAATCCTTATCGAGGGCCATCCCCACGTTGCCGTGGCGATCGACCCGGCGGAAGACCCGGCCCTCGGTGAGGTTGGCCCGCTCGAGCCAGCTTTTCAGCGCGCGGACCGGGCAGGTCTCGGGGTGTTGCCCAAGCGGGATCTCCACTTCCCTGCCCTCGCCCTCCTGGTCGGTCTTGGAGCGCTCGAGCCGGATCGTGATGCCGGTTTTGTGCCACTCGAGCTTGTCTATCGATAAGGTAGCCACTTCCGACCGGCGGAGCCCGCCTGAAAACCCAACCAGCAGCAACGCCCGGTCGCGGGCGGCAAGCAGTCCGCCCTCGAGATGATCGAGGACCCGGATGAGCTGGGTGACCGAGAGCGGCTCTTTTGCTTTCTGCGAGGTCCCGAGCGTCCGGCGGATGCCGTGCAGGGTGTCGGCGACCAGGCGATGCGAGAGGTTGGCTGGCGACGGGTGGTCGGCTTCCCCGTGGACCGCCGAGATCGCGGTCAATCGACGGGTGATGGTGGCAGGTTTGTGGGTCGCGCCGAGCGCGGCCAGGTAAAGGGCGACCGTCGCGGGTTCCGCCGGGAGCGACTGGAGGCCGTGCTCCCCGCACCATGCCGCGAAGTGCCGCCAGTCCGCGGCATAGGCGCGGCGGGTCGCCGGGGATTTGGCGGCTCGTACATACTGGTTGGCTGCCTCGGCCGTGCGCCAGAGGGGATCGTCCGGAGCCAGCTCCGGGAGAGAGGGCTTCGTGCCGGCGAGTGCGAACGGTGAAGAACGCAAATGCGAGGGTCGATCCAGGTCCACTTCGTCCATCGCGCACTCCCGTTCGGTAGGCCCTTTTCGGCCTCTCAGCCGACGATAGCACGCTGACCCCTGAGAAGTATCTCTTATCACGCATCAGAAATACACACCCCAGACACGCAATATTGGCAGGCCGGCCAACAATGAGGTAGCCTTGGGAGAGCTGATCTGGAGGGAGAAACCATGTCCCGGACCGTGTCCTGGCGGCATCGGGCCGGCGCGATCGCCGAGCGGGTGCGGCATTCTGTGACCGAAAGCTGGACCCGGCGCGATCTCGAGCGGGTCTTCGCGGTCCAGCGCGTCACCGCCCAATCCCTCATGCGCGCCATCGGCGAGGTCCAAAACATCGGCGGAACCTACCTGGTCTCCCGCGCCGCCCTGCTCCGCTACCTGGAAGCAGTCGACTCTGCGGACGACCTCACGGCTGCCCACCGCGAACGGCTCCTGTTCGCCGAACCTGTGCCTCGGCCGCGGTCGCTCAAGGTCGACCTCCCCGAGGACCTCCACGCCGTGATGCTCCGCGACCTTCCGCCTGAGATCCAGATCGAGCCCGGCCGGATCGAGATCCGCGGCGCCGATCCCGCTTCCCTGCTCCAGAACCTCTACCTGCTCGTACTGGCCCTGGAACAGGATCTCGGCTCCATCGAGGCCTCCCTTGAGGCGCCCCCTGTGCCCCGCCAGGTTCCGGAAGTAGACGAAATGCAGGAAATGTTCGAGCGATTGCGTCGCGATGAAAAGCGTCTAGCGAAACCTCAGATACAAGTGTAGGGGGCGCCACGTCGACTCACAGCCCGTGGCACTCCGTTCAATAGCTTGCAGGAACAACGCTTCCGTGTTGAGCTTTGGGGTGGGATGATAGCGCTTGGGTGATGTAAACCCCGCATCTTTATACCGGTAGCTAGTTGGTAGCTAGCGACTAGCTACCAACTACAAAGCTGATTATGATCACAAGCGCCAGCAGACTACCACGCTTCGCTTTTACCGGCCCTGTCGGCTCAGGTGCTGACAAAACTTGGATGCATCACGCTAGAGGTTAAGGCTCCTAAGCCGCACACAACTGGCACTTGGGACGCAGTTTGGTGACCACCTTCTCGAATGCAACGACTGTTTACCATTCGCTCAGCCACTATCCCATCGCTGTAATGCCGACATCGAGAACGTAAATGTGCGCAACAATTACTTGCGGCTCCTCAAGGTCTAACAGGTGCGATCTAAGCTAAACGAGTTCACTGTATGGGAAAGGAGCACCCTTCCTAGCTCCTATGCCCGCGCGGATGCCTTGCAGCCGCTGAAGTTGCTTGGATTAACCCCGTTTGCACACTATAGCAGGTACCTACCGAGTAGCAACTGGGTAGCTACTCGGTATCCCCCCATAGTTCAAGGTCCTCGCTGAACAATTTGACAAGTTGGGCGATGATAGTGGCTGCGAAAGTCTTCGACTGATGGAGCACGCAAATGACCCTATACTGCACAGCGCTACCCGGTAGCTATCGACTAGCTAACTTGTAGCTACCGCCGTAATAGCCGTTAAGCTGAGCAGCCTCACACCGTCCGTAGGAGGTGCTTCAAGCCGCATGCTCTTGGTATAACCGGCTGGGACTAAAACCCGAACCGCGACTGGCGGCCATGTGTAAGTAACTTTAGACAACCAAATGGTAGCTGGCAGTATGGCTACCACATAGCTACCGGATCGCTACCTGCTATCTACCTGCTAGCTAGCAGGTAGGTAGCAGTTCATGACTGAAGGCTAGGGAGGCAGATCGCATGCTTATCACATTGACAGGGCCTCAACATACAAGAAACCTTCGAGTTTCGACAGCGGCTAAATGGGGTGGCTTGAACCGGAAGTCACATCTGAAGACTGTTTTACATGGTCAGTTGTTCATGACGGCCACTTGGTATCCTTTGGGTACCCGGTATCTAGCTGATACTCCGAGGGAAGGGGCCGCCGGATCTGCTCCCTAGGATATTCTCCTTTTTTTTGCAGATGACTTCTGCTTTTCCAGCCGCCCTGGGGTAAACTAGCTACTCGCTAGCTAGTGGGTAGCTACCATTTACTTGCGGATTGCTGTCTGACGGCTGGGACGCTGGTCAGGCTGCCCGAAATTGTGAGGGTTGCATGCAAGTCATAGTTTTCGCATCGAGCAAGGGCGGGGTAGGGAAAACCACCTCAGCGCTGACGCTCTCGTCAGTCCTGACACATCATGGCGCGCAAACGACGTTGATAGATGCTGATCCGAATGCGCCGTTAGCAGTTTGGGCTAAGCGTTTTCCCGATTCTGTCCCTCAGGGTCTCACCGTCAAAACGGCTTTCAGAACAGATGTCGCTGACATCATCGATTCTGCTGCGGACCCCTACGTGATAGTGGATCTTGAGGGCAGTCGCAACGAAGAGGTGTCTGTTGCTATAGGACGAGCTGATCTCGTGCTCATACCCATGAAGGGTAACCGGCTGGACGCGGACGAAGCCGTCAACGTGATCAAGGTGATTCGAAAACAAGAGTCGATCTTCCGGCGAGCCATCCCTTTTCGCGTTTTTTTGTCTCAGACTTCGCCGGTAATTGTGGATAGGGGAATGAGGGACATCTGCAAACAGATGAGAGAGAACGGCATCCCTATGTTGAAGACGGGTATGGTGGAGCGAGCCGCGTTCAAAGCACCATTCGCTCTGGGCGGCAGCATCTATGACCTGAATGAACGCGAAGCTAAGAACCCCTTAGCAGCCATTACGAACGCAGAAACATTCGCGCAAGAGATCAGAGACATCCTGATCGGAACCAACGTCAGGGCGGAGGTCACCACACATGCCTGAGGCACGTCCACCTATAAAGCTCGACTTCACCAGCGGGCTTGATCAACTTCCGGCTCGTCCGAAGATGGACGCCGCAAGCACCCAAGCATCGGTCATCGCGGGACGCGAGTTCGGATTCGAAGGACGTCATCTTGAGAAGTTGGACGGAAGGCGTCTCAGAAGCCGTGGCGCCAACATTCAGTTGAACTTGAAGGTCACAGAGGAAGAAAAACAGCGTATCATCGTTGCGGCTTCTAAGCTCATCCAGGATCCTAGCAGCCCTATTAAGAATCTTGGTGAGTTCGTCGTCTTTGCCGTCGATTCTTTGAAGACCCCGCAGTCATAGCCCCCAAGATCGCCGATTGCTCACGGTAGCACCGCAGCTGGCTGGAAAAACAGCATCGCTCTAAGATGGGATAACTCCTTCTGCGTCGGCCGCTTGGCAGAAGCGATGTAGGTTGAGTCCACTATTTTCCAGCCAACTGCGGGCTGCTCGTCTTCCGTAGTCCACTTCCAGCCAGCTGCGGGGCTCCGAAATAATCAATTTCCAGCGAACTGCGGTCGCGGGTCCACGCAGCGTGTGCGCGAGCAATTCCTTTTCCACTGCGCTGCGGGAACAGCTTTTGACGAGTGGTTTTCCAGCCAACTGCGGGCACACGAGGGTTGAACTGGTCATTATTGTCTGGGCTCAAGTCCTCGCTTTATCTTTATTCACCAAAAGGGCCTACCTCTCTTAGCTTCCGCATCGGGCTGGAAGGATTACCCGCAGTAGGCTGGCAGTATTCCCGCACCCGATTGGAAATTATCCCGCAGCTGGTTGGACATGAGTTCCGCAGTTGGTTGGGATGAACTCCGCAGTCGGCTGGAAAAAACCCCGCAGTCGGCTGGAAAAAAGATGAGGATAACGACCTTGTGAGCGCGGTCATGGCCATTTCCAGAGTTCCTAGGCTGCTTTACAGATTTTGTTTTTAGAGGAACATTACAAACAACAGTTCTCCAATAACGGGGTATTCATGGCGCCAAGGAAGTCCTTCCTCGAACCTACGCTGATCACCCAACCTGATGCTGTTGACCTGATTCGATTTGAGAAGAACTTGCTCCAGATAGGATTTTTCGGGGCGCACGAGAGGCGCGGCAAGCAGCTAAGTTCAAGCAGACGAATCGAGCAGTGGGTTAACCGTGCTGGCAAGAAAATAAAGGTTTCGGCAGAATTCCGTTCGTCAGAGTTGCTCGGCTTACCGTCGACATCCGACAGAGACAAGTACATGGGCTTCATGAAGTTGCTCATGGACATGAAGCTGAAAAGCGGGCTGATCCAGAATCCAATCCGTTTCTCCGGCTACACTCTGCTGAAAGTGCTCGGGCAGTGCGACTCAGGAGAAAACTATGAAGCGATTAACTCTTGGGGCCAGCGCATGGCAGACACAACGATCACTTCGGAACAGGTGATTTATTCATCTGCGCGAAAGCGGTACATGAACAAAACAGTTCATGTATTTCGCAGCTTCACGCGGGTAGGCTCGAGCAATCTGGATGGAACCGACAAAGTAGAGACATACGAAGTGGAGCTTGAAGACTGGCTGCTCGAGAACTTGAATGAATCGTTTGTGGTCCCCGAAGATTTCAACATGTACCGCAAATTGCTCCGGCCCACTGCAAAGGGCATCTTCGTCTACCTATACCTGTGGTTCTTTGCAAGTAAAGGTAAAGAGGTAGAGAAGGATTATTCTGAATTATGTGCACTCTTGAATGTCCGCGCTTATGACCATGTGTCGAAGATCCGAGAGACGATGGGTTTATCGCTCGAGGATCTGGTAGGCATCGGCTACCTAAAAAGTTGGGACATAAAGCCGATGTCGTCGAAGGCTGGCTACAAGTTGATTTTGACCCCTGGGGCCTCCATGAAGGAAGTCCTTGCACTTACACAGCGTAGACAATTGGCCCTCGGCGTCACTCCGGCTGATGAGTCGCTTTCAGGGCCACGCGAGGTGGCCAAGGCTGCTCTTGTAGAGCAAGGAGTGAGCATGCCAAAGGCCACAGAGCTAGCCAAAAAGTACGAACCGGGAAGCCTGCTTGACTATATCGACTATGTGACGTGCCAAGTCGAAGCGGACCGATCCAACAAGATCAAGAATCCACCCGGTTACCTCATCACCTTCATAGAAGGTGAGCAAAAAGTCCCGCCATCATTCCGGACTAAGCGTCAGAGGCAGATCGATGATGAGACCGATCGCGACATAGAGGCTCTACGTGCGGCGGAGCAAGCTCGTGAATTCGCCGAGTTCGAGTTGAAGGATGCATACCGCAAATGGTGCTTATCCCAGGCGGAGGAATTCATCGCAAAGGACCTCGAAGGTGAGTTGCTGTCCAAACGGCTACGTAATCTTTCCAGTCAACTGCGGAAGAATCCAACCGAAGCTGCGAGGCTTGACAGGCTGCCTTCTGCGCTACGCAGTAAGGAATTGATGAGCGTGCTAAAGAAGGAAATTGTTAAGGAACTTGCTCTGCTGCCCTTCGAAGATTGGGTTAAGGCCAACACTCAAGGCCTTCTTTTCTGAACGACAATACAAGATAAAAGGTGTGCTCGGCACCGACCGCAGGACGTGGTTAAATTGCCACATAAGAACCGCAGGTGACTCTTTTCACTTGCGCCGACTAGTGTCGCAAAACCGTTCTCAGATGAGGGTCGCTTCAAAAGAGAGTCGCAGCATGATTTCAGCGCACGTAACAAGCCTTCCAGCAAGCAGAGCATTAATCAAATGATTTGGGGTCAGATAGCAGTCGAGCTTTGTGTCTAGTTTCGGCTTAGGTTGATTGTGTTCGAGACCGCTCACCAGCATCCGCAGCTAGAAGGCGGTTGCCTAGATCAGCACGCCCGACTTCGTGCGATATCCGTGTTGTCCCGCTGAGAAGGGAAGTAAACCCTCCCAATCACCGAACCTTCGTAGACAGCTTTTGGATCCTCATGCAGTTGGTCGGTTTCGCTGGCCGACCCGCAGCGGTGCCCGATAAGTCAAACCAGAGAAGCCGAACCTGCCGGGCTAGCCCAAGGAGAACACGCAGTGAACACAGCGCATGGTCGCCACTCTGTTTTTCTGCGGCTATTTTTGGGCCCCAGAGAGCTGGGCAATCAACATCTGCAGCACCTTGGTACGAGAAGTTAACTACGACTCGTTCTTAGGCGCGCCTTTTGGCACGCACACAACCTGCGCCTCGGTCGGCGCTACGTTCAGATCTGTTCGTTAACCTGCTCAAAATGCGGCGTCACGCGCCAGTCTTTTCTGGTCACCGCTCGCGCCTAACAGCGAGGTTGCAGTAACGTAAAAATGAGATGGCCGGATGTCCTGCGCCGCGGCCTCTCGCCACCTCTGTGTGTTGCCGACCTAGACGCCCGCCCCCACCCGCCATTAGGTTCGCCATCCGTTTAGCCTTAGGTTCAGAGATGAACCGTTACCGATGGTGGACGTACATGATGTTGTAAAGGTTCGAAGAAGATTTAGAATAGCAATCTTCCGTTTGACGAGACGGTTACTATTGCGCCATACATACTTTCAAAGTCAGATGGCTAGAAGTGCAGCCCGAGCCATTTCGCTCCCAGACTGGAGTACTGCCACCATGATGAAGTTGCTTCGTGCTTTAGCGTTTTCAGTTGCCGTTGCTGTGATCTCAACCCCCGCTTTCCCGGCAGCGCCCGGGGGCACGAACCCGCCTCCACAGAGCAAGGTTGTACCATTCACTACCGTTACCATCATCCAACTGGTCCTCTCAATTTGGGAAATCAGATGAGGGCGGCCTCGTGAACATCACGCCCTTCGAGAATGCCTTGTGGGCTAGCGGATTCGGGGCCAATGTCGTTCTTTTGTGTCTTTTGCTGGTGCAGAAGGAACGAGCCAAGCCCTTCCCGTTCTTCATGATCTATATGGCCTACGAGATCATCGAAACATTAACCCTGTTCTGGGTCTCGAGAGCTTTTAGCTCACATGCCTACTTTATTTGGTATTGGGCTTTCGCCCCTTTGGATTACATCTTCCAGCTAGGGATCATCTACGACCTGGCGCGTGATGTTCTCCGGCCAACCGGTACCTGGATCCACGATGCTCGGAAGGCTTTTCTCCTGTGGTCCCTCACGGGTCTGCTTCTTGCCACGGTCCTTGCACTAGCTATGACTCCCCCAAATCGACACGGACTGACTCTTTGGTCTGCACGATCGTCACTGCTTACCTCCCTGCTGACTTGTGAAGTATTCCTGGCAATGTCTGCGTCGGCCAGCCGCCTTGGTTTACAGTGGAATTTAGATGTCATGGCCATCGGTCGAGGTTTCACTGTGTGGGCTCTTGTTGGTCTTGCTGCCGATGTCGCGCACTTCGCAACCGGCTGGAGCCGTACTACGCGTGTGTTCGACGAAATTCGAAATGTGACGTTTCTTGGGGCGTTAATCTTCTGGACGATCAACTTTGCATTGCCAGAACGTCGCAGATCCCCGATAGCGCCCGAGATGCGGGCTTACCTCGCAGCCTTGCACCAGCAAGTACAGTACGAAATGGAAACGTTAAGATCGGCGGGTAAGCATTCATAATGACGCACGCGTTGATGGTTGGACTGCTCGTTTCTTTCGTGTTCTTTATAGCCATCGGACTTTGGAATACACGCGCACGTTCCGTGCGGCAGTTGCCGATGGAAAACTGGAGCCAGCTTGCCGCCAAGTTGAAACCAGTCGATCGCAAAGGCATCACTGTTCTCGCGCTCGATTATCTTCACTTCTCCAGCGACGAAATAACACGCAGCGATGAAGATATTTGGAAACTCGTAGGCGGCGTCGAAGGGCTTGCTCGGATGCGAGACAATGCAGATGTGCTGATCGCGATGGCCTACTATGCTTGCAAATGGGATAGCGACGAGAGCATTGCTGTGGCAGAACGCATGCGCAGAGATGGCATTGCGCTGAAGCGAGCAGTCGTAGCTCTGGGGCTGCGAAAGATCTGTGGATATGGCAGGGCCGGCGTTTCGGATTACGTGCAAGAGGCTGCAATGTCGTACTACTTGATGATGAAACGCCTTCTGCGACTTTACGAGCGAAGTAATAACTCGATGTACAAAACTTTGACTAAGACGGTTTGAAGCCAAGAGAGTCGGTACCGCATAGGCACCCTCATGAACATTCCTGCAACCGAGCAGGGATGTTTAAGTCAAGAGAGCGAACTGCATAAAACCATGCAAGACGAAGAGAAGTTGATTAGCTATAAAACACGGATTATGGCTGACGTAGACCGGAAGCTCCGTGACCGAATTTCGCGGCGCGGTGAGTTGGTGAAGCTCATCGTACTCATCCTGCGTACGGTGGATCTTTCGACGATGCCGCTTCTTGAAATTAGTTCTGATATTCAGGACCTGGCAGCGACTTCGGTAATGCTGCCTGCTGCTTTACACAAAAAGTTAAGAGAAGTTGCGGCGCGCCGGCATAGTTCAATGAATGTGCTGATGAACAGTGCCATCTGGTTCTATACAACCGATAAAACATTCAAAAAGAAGAAGTAACTCTAGACCACCTCGATTGCTTGAAGGCACTGTTCGTCGAGTTCAGTAAGACACCCTAGCCGTTGCCCGCTCTCAGCCTCGTCACTGTTTTTGTGGAAATATGCATTTCGCGTGACATCTAAATGTCACCAATGGTATACAAAACCAATCGCCAGCGAAGCAGCATCACTGGTGCAATCTACACCCCGTTGGCCCTTAAAGTGACATTTAAATGCCACTTTAACTTGTATCTTTAAAGACGTTAACCGTCGTTCATCTACTTCGAACCAACAACAAAAGGAGCGCAAGTTGAACAAGAAAATGCGATGCGAGATTGCGACCATCACATCAGGGACCTTCACCAAGCAACAGGCTAGGCTTTTTGCACGTGCTGTAGCACCTGCCGTTTGCGTTATGGCGTTTTCAACTGCCGCCCACGCACAGGGAACGATTGATTTCTCAGGCGCAACCACGTTCATGACCACCATCAAGAACTTTGCGCTGCTCGGCGGCTCGCTGATGTGCCTCGTGTGCCTCGTCTTTGCGGTGTTCAAGTTCATGGCCCGCGACATGACCGAGGGATTTGCGGCGCTATTCGGTGTGCTGATCGGCGGCGCCTGCATCGGCTGGGGCGCTGGTTGGATCGGTTCGGCTACCGGCCAGGCTGTTCAGTAGCGATGGCGCTTACCGGGCGGGGGAAGCTTCTGCCGATCAATGGGGCGCTGAACGCGTCCCGGAAGAAGCTCGGCCTCGAGATGTCGGCGTGGATCGTGATCATCTTCGTCGGCGTCGTGGCTTTCCTCGCCGGGTACAAGCTTCTGGCTGTTGTGCTCGTTCCCGTACTCGCCGGGATCGCCTGGGCCATCAGCCGCAAACACCCCAAGATGTTTCAGCTCTGGAACCTCGGGTTTCGGCAGGGAAGCTACTATGACCCGCGCAAGCGATAAGCAAAACCCGTGGGCAGCAAAGGCCAGCGATGCGGCCGGCATTGTTCCGATTGCCCGTTTCGTCGATGACACCATCTTCGCGCTGAAAGCTGGCGGGTACGGCTGCGTGATGGCTTTCACAGGCGTTGACGAGGAAGGTCTCACTGATCGGGAGATCGACGCACGTGTCCGGATCCTTGAGGGCGCGCTCCGCGGGCTGCCAGAAGGCGCATGCCTCTACCAGTACGCCCGCATCCGTACCGGCTACACGCTGCCGCGCAGGAAAGGGAAGTACACCCACGCAGCCACTGAAGCCTTTGTCGACAGCCGGCTGTCGTTTCTCGCCCGCTCCGCAGGATTCCGCCGGTTGGACCTGCATTGGTGCCTGACGATCGAACCGGCGAAGTCGAAGCTGCCCGGCAAGCCCAAGGAGAACGCGCAGGAGACAGCGCGCATGCTTGTGACGTTGCAAAAGGCCGTCAGCATCCTCGTGGGCACGTTGGGCTCGGAGCTCGGCCTTCAGACGCTGAACCAAGACGCAACGCTGCAGTTCTTCTCGTACCTGTTCAACCTCGAGGACTGGGCAAGCGACATCCGTAGCACCTCGGCGCAGGACATCGACCGGCAGATCGTGCACAGCCCGGTGTCCTGGCATGCCGATCACCTGCGCGTCGGCCGCCGCCACGTGCAGGTTTACTCGCTGATCGGTCCACCAGCAGCGTCACGTCCCGCGCTCTTCTCGGAACTGCTTGCGCTCGACTGCGATGCGGTGCTGTGCAGCACCTGGCGACCCAAGTCAGCGGCAGAGGTGCGCAAGGAAGCCACAGCACAGGAGAAGTTCGTCGACTTCTTTAAGGCCGGCATCCTCCAGCGAGTGTCCGCAGGCCGGGACGCGGCGAAGCTGGAAACAGGAGCTGCTGCCAAGGCTTCGACGCTCAAGGTCGATTCGCTCGGCGGCGTGCTCGCGGACATCGACCAACACACCTGGGGCGAATACTCGCTGCGCCTGCTGATCGCCGCTCGCAGTGCTGAAGAGATCGCTGCAGTATCCCCCTCAGTCCACAAGGCATTTGTCCAGGTGCAGGCGCCGGTGATTGAGGAAACGATAGGCAATCTGTCAGCCTTCTACGCGATGTTTCCTGGCAACGGCATGTTCAACGTTTGGCCGGTGTGGCTCGCTGAGAACCACCACGCGCGCATGTCGCTGATCTTCGCGCCAAGCCTTGGGCACGTTCACTCCGCGGATCTGCAGGCCGAGTACCTGAACATCTTCGAGACGCGGACCAAGACGCCGTTCTTTCAGGATGCCTACGTCGATGGAGTTCGCGTGCAGCTCATCATCGGGCCTCCGGGTACAGGAAAGAGCATGCTAGCCAACCAAACGATTGCTCTCGATCAGAAGTACGGCGGCTTTACGTTCATCTTCGACATCGGCAACAGCTACGAGAGCTTGGTCGAGCTCTACGGCGGCAAGGTGGTGCGCATCGGGCTGGACGGCCCGCGGATCAATCCGTTTTCCCTGATGCCGAGCGAGGGCAACCTGAAGTTCCTGCACGAGTTCGTCAAGCTGCTGCTGCGCTCAGGCGGCGCGGCTATCGGCCCAGAGGATGATGACGCGATCTTCCAGTCCGTGCGCAATGTGTACGAAATGCCGAAGCACCTGCACCGTCTTGCGGAGCTATTCCTGCCGCGCCATCTCGATCGCTACCTCGAGAAGTGGAAACACGGCGGCGTCTACGGCGAGATCTTCGACAACGTCGAGGACTCGCTCGAGCTGAACCGGCTGCAGTGCTTCGACTTCGCCGGGATCTCGAAGCAGTACGGCGAGCTGATCGAGCCGCTGATGGTGTGGCTACTGCGGCGCATCGATGCCGTGGTCTACGACCCGGCGAACCTCGACGTTCCCAAGCACGTGGTGATTGAGGAGCTCTTCTCGAACATGAAGAACAAGCAGCTTCTTGAGGGCGCGCTCGCCAACATCAAGACGTCCCGCAAGAACTTGGGTGGCGTGACGCTGATCGGCCAGAGCGCGAACGACCTGGGCGAGAACGCCGAGAGCATCGTGAATTCGTGCAGCTCCTTCCTGTTCCTTCCCGACCGCACGTTCAGCCGGGATTACTACGGAAAGCTCTTCCAGATGACTGAGCAGCAGCTTGCGCTGTTCGAGAGCCTGCGCACGCGTGAGGCGCTGTACATGCGCCGCGATGGGCTCACCAAGGTGGTCACGTTCAACCTGGACCCGCGCAGTTATGCGGCGTTCTCAACCAAGCCGCAGGACCGCCGGCGCCGTGCCGCGCTGGTTGCACGCTACGGGCTGGAAGCGGGACTCGACCGCTTCGCAGCAGGAGAAACAGCATGAAGGTACTCGCAATCGCAGCACTGCTCCTGACGCCCGGCCTCTTCGCCGACGCAGAAATCCACCGCTTTCAGCCGAGTCCGCCGCGCACGGTGGTGTTCATGCAGGCCGCCGCCCCTCCGGTCATTCGCACCGGGGTATTGCAGTCGACGCTGATTGCGCTTCCGGCTGAGGAGAAGGTAGCAACCGTCTTCGTCGGTGACACCGAAGGCTGGGTAGTCGATGGAGGACACGTCGCCAGCCGGTACATCTCGGTCAAGCCCAAAGTGCCGAACGCCGCGACAGACGTACACATCATCTCGGACCACGGCAACGAGTACACGCTCGAGCTCCGCGAGGTCTCGACGGATGGCGACAGCCACTTCGATTCGAACGTGATCCTCTCGGCCGGCGACAAGGGCGCACAGGACAAGATCTCGCAACTGCCGGTCTTCCTGCCAGCTGCGGAAGTCGAGAAGGCCCGGGCAGATGCCGCCGCGGCGCAGGCTGCTGCTGAGAAGACGCGCAAGGATGAACAGGCGAAGGTTGAGGCCGATCGCGCAGCGTACCCAGCCAAAGTGCACTTCGATTACGAGTGGAACCACGAGAAGGGGCGCGAGCTCGGAATCCAGCAGATCTGGCGCGACGACAAGTTCACCTACATTCGCGGCAAGTTCCAGGAGACGCCGGCGCTCTACGAGCTGAAGGACAAGAAGGGAAGCCTGGTCAACTTCGACTTCGCCGATGGCCTCTACACGGTGCCTAAGCAGCTGGAAGACGGCTACCTGACGATCGGCAAAACCAAAGTGGAGTTCAAGCGCACCGGGGAAGGGAGCTGACATGCCAGAGCCCATCGAGCAGCACGCCACCGTTCCGGCACAGCCCACTCCAACAGCCCCCGTACAGCGCCTCAAGCCCGCATTGTGGGTGTTGATCGCTTTGATCGCTATCGTCATGGTTGCAAATGCCGTTCGCGCGACCTCCAGCAAGAAGCAGGCGCAAAGCGCACTCACACAGCGGCCGGCGAGCGTCAGCCCCCAGCAGGTTTCGAGCTTCGAGACCCAGCAGAATCTGGAGGCGAAGCGTGACGCCATGCTCCGCATGCAACAAGCCGCGGCACAGAATGCGATGGGAGGCCCACAGAGCGACATTCCCGGCCCTGAGGCAGATGGGGCCGCCCCGATGACCGCCGCGCAGAAACAGGCGATCTATGGCACCAGCGCGAATGCACCAGCAAAAACTTCGACTGCGTCTGAGGCAGCCGCCGAGGCCAAGCAACGCCGGCTTGCCCGTGAGAAGGCCGCACAGGACGCCCGCGACAGTGACACAGTCGCAATCGACTTCGCCCGCCCCGCTCAAGCGGCAGCAGGACCCGCGCCAGCGGAAGCAGCGCCGGTGATTCAGCAGGCGCCAGGCACAGAACTAGCGGCGGGGAAGAGGGCCGCCGACGATCCAGCCAAAGCGGTCTCTGACCCAATCGACGGGTACGACGGCAAGCTGTACCGCGTTTTCGAGGGGACTGTCTTCGAAGGAGTGGTCACGAACCACATCAACGGTTCGCTGGCAGGGCCCATCCTCGTGATGCTGACCACCGATTACTACTCGCACGACCACCAGCAGCTTCTCTTGCCCCAGGGCACGCGGCTGATCGGCGAGGTGCAGCCGGTGAGCAGCACGCAGCAGGCACGGCTCGCAGTCGTCTTCCACCGGGCCATCTGCCCGGACGGTTTCACCGTGACGCTCGACAAGTTCGCCAGCCTGGATCCGCTCGGCACCAGCGGGCTGTCGGGTCACGTCGACCACGGCTACCTGCAGGCGTTCGGCGCTGCGGCGGCAATCGGCGGCCTGGGCGGTCTCGCGCAGATCGGCAACAGCGGCAGCATTCTCACCCCATCGTCCGAGATCCGCAACGGCATCTCCGAGCAGTCGGCAGAGGAAGGCGAGCAGGTGCTGAACCACTTCCTCAACCGCTTGCCGGTGATCACGCTCAAGGAGGGCAGCCGCGCTCGCGTCTACATTGGCCGCGATCTGCTCATCCCGTCCTACGCCAGCCACCACGTAGACCCCACGTTGTAAGGAGCCCTGCATGAAGCTTTCACCCAAGATGAAGCGCAACATCCTCCTCGGGGGCGCGCTGTTCGCTTGCGCCTCCCTGCCAACCTTCGGGCTGTTCGGCATAGGCGACATTGTGTTTGATCCGACCAGCTATGCGAGCCTCGTCTCGCAGCTGACCACGTTGCAGCAGCAGTACACGACGGTAAAGAACAACCTCACCCACTTCTCCGCGAAGTCGCTCTGGCAGACCGAGAAGATGCAGCTCGAGAACCTGAACGTCGCCAGCCTGTTCGGGGAGACCTCCGGGTGGGGCGTGGCGCTAAATACGAACAACATCGGCACCTCGCAATCGGCGTGGAAGATGGGAACGGTTGCCGTCAACACGCCGACGAACCTGGCCGGGCAAACGCCGGGCGCGAGCGCAGATTTGGCACAGCTTGCGATGGTCGAGGTGAGCGATTCGGTATCGCCTACCTGCATGACTGCCATCGGGCAGTACAACCAACAGCGGACGACGAACACGACAGCGCAGGCGTCGCTGCAGCTCAACCAGCTTGATGTGACGGCCGCGACGAACTCCGAGGTGCAGCAGCTCAACCTTGTGAACGCCGCCATGCAGCAGGCAGCGACCGAGGCGATGGCGCAAGGGGTAATTCACTCGTGCGTTGCCGCACAGCTCACCATCGCCAACATGCAGCAGCGCAACACCGCGGCGCAGCAGCTGAATGACACAACCTTTGTGGCCGCCCAGCGGGCCGCCAATCCATCAGCCCCGGGCGGTGAGTCGACCACCTGGGACAGCTACCTGCCGTAAAGGAGACGCAGACGCCATGACCTCAGCCATAAACACGAAGATCCTCATCGCCATCCTTGCCGCCCTCGCGGGCCTCGCTGCCACGGCCGGGGTGATGCTCAAGAACCAGGCCGACGCCCTCGCGCTGCAAAAGCGGCAGGCGGCGGCTCAGCTTGCCGTCTATAAGCACGACCAGCAAGTAGCGGACGCGCAGGAGAAAGCCCGCAAGGATTACGAGGCGGCGGTCGCAAAGCGCAACGCGCAGGGCAGCGCACCCGGCCACGAATCGCACACCTGGCAGACGTACCTTCCCTAAAGAATCGAGCACACGATGAACCCGGCCCTTCTCGCGCAGACCCTCACAACCGACACCACCTACGGCTCCGTGAACTGGCTCTACCAGTTCACCAACAACCTGACCGATCTGACGACGCAGCACGCCGACGTGCTGACGAGCCTGGGAACGACGGAACTCAGCTTCATCGCGCTCTTGATGCTCGTCGGTTTGGTTATGGAGTGGAACTTCCGGGGAATGGCCATTGGGGGCTATCATCACCCGCTGCACGTCGGGGATCTGATGCGGTTCTTCCGAACGCTGCTGATCTGCTCGCTGATGGAAACGTACTGGACAACCCCGATGCCGGGTGCCTCTTTCGGGCTCGCGCACCTGTTCGCATACCTGGCCCAGGTCATCGTTACGGCATTCGATCAGAACTCGCTCAACACGTTGACCCAACTTCTCAACGACGCGTCGCAGAACACTCCCATGCCTTCAGGCTTCGCGGTTGCTGAGCATATCTGCTACTGGCTCGTGGAACTGATGATGGCACTGGCAAGCGGCATCCTGTTCTATCTCAATTGCTCGTCGTTCATCATGTACGGCGTGACGTCGCTGTTTGGACCGCTCTTCATTCCTTTGATGATGGTGCCATCGCTGCGCGGAATGTTTCTGTCCTTCATGCAGACGCTGCTGAGCTTCGGGATGATCCGCGCGGTCGCAGGCGGGTACATCTTCATCTGGTCGGGCTTCCTAATGGCCTTCATGCAGCGCGTGTTCAACGGCAACTATTCGATCGCGATGTGGGAGGCGAACTGGGTCGGCGTTGGTGCTGTCTTTGTCGCTTTTTTCGTCAGCCTCGCTGGCGTTATGAAGCTCACCCAAGACATTTTTGGCGGCAGCGCAAGCTCCGCCAGCGGCCTCGGCAGCCTTATGAACAAGGTCATGTAATCAGCCACTACGGAAAGGAACATCCATGAGCACCCTTCAGATGCCGACATCGGAGCGCCTCACCCCGAAGCAGGCCGCGGTCCAGGATCACATCGGGAACGCGGTCTATGCCGCCCACTATAACGAGCGCAAGACGGCGCGGATCATCATCGGCGGACTATCACTGCTGCTGCTGGGAGCTATGGGCACGATCGCAGCCTTGGCGAGCAGGCCGAGCGTGAACCGCTACGTCCGCATCGACGAGATGGGGCGCGCCCAAGCGATCCAGTACAGCGATCTGAACTACTCGCCGCGCGAGGGCGAGATCCGCACGTACCTGACCGATTGGGCCAACTACCGATTCACCATCAACCGCGAGACCATCGCCAAGAAGTACCCGCTCAACTACTACTTCCTCTCGCAGCAGCTTTCCGCGCAGCTGATGAACGAGGACAACGCCAACCACCTGGTGTCACAGGTGCTGACAGGCCAGGAAGAACAGAGCGACGTGGAGGTGCGAAACGTCACGATCACCAGCATGGCGACAGAGCAGGTCGCCGGCGCGAACATCGCCAAGGGCACGGCAGTAATCAACCTGGACCGTGTCTACAGCGCCCGGCAGTCTCAGCAACCGCGCACCGAGCACTGGGACGCGAACGTAACATACTACCTCAATCCGAAGCAGGTCAGCGAGCAGGCGAAGCTGTTCCCACAGTTCGAGACGATCAATCCACTAGGCCTCACCATCACTGCGCTGGTGCAGAATCGCGAAGGCGTCGAAGCGGCGCCGGTGGCACGATGAGCAGCTTCGAGCGCATCCTGCCGTACTTCCCCGAAGAGGTACAGGCACTCATCCTGGACTCGACGATCAGCGACCTGATGATCAACGGGACCACCGGTGTGTTTGCAGACCGCGGCGGTGTCATGACCCGGGTGCCGATCACCCAGGCGCAGTCCGAGCTGCAGCTTCGCGTTGCGATCGAGAAGATCGCGCGCGTGCTGGGACAGGACATCACAGCGCAGAACCCCATCCTCAACACGCGCCTGCCCGATGGCTCGCGTGTGGCTGTAGTGGGCCCACCAGCAGCCATCAACGGCCACACCTTGACGATCCGGAAGTTCAACCGGTGGTTCTCGTCTGACGAGCTTGTCGCATCCGGAAGCATGCCGCGCCTGGTGCGCGATCACGTCGTCCAGCTCATCGCCCAGCGCAAGAACGGACTCATCAGCGGTGGAACGGGGTCAGGCAAGACGACCACCATGAAGGCGTTCCTCGACCACGTGCCGATAAGTGAGCGGCTGATCCTAATCGAGAAGCCGGCCGAGCTCAAACTTGCACATCCGAACGCAGTCCAGTGGGAGGTTGTGGATGCCATCCAGGGGCAGGCAGGCGTCACCGCAAGCGAGCTGCTGGCTGCCGCGTTGCGTCACCGACCGGATCGCATTGTGATGGGCGAGATCCGCGACGACTGCGGCTATGACCTGCTGCAGGCGATGAACACAGGCCACGGCGGCACCCTCTCGACGATCCATGCGTCGTCTGCCGTCGATGCGCTCGGGCGATTGGCGAATCTCGCGCTGAGTGCACGCTCCAACATCAACCACGGCTTCATCCGCAGCGAGACAGCAGCGGCACTGGACTTCGTTCTGTACTGCGAACGTGCTGCGAACGGTAAGCGCCAAGTGCGCGAGCTGATCGAGGTCCGAGGCTACGACCAGACCACCCAGAGCTTCGCTGTTGAGACGCTCTACCACGTCAACGCACCAGCACTGATCGAGGAGGAAGTATGCGCCCTGTAGACAGCAACACGCTTTGCATCGACTGCGGCAAGCCCGCACTGGAGCGTAGCGCAACAGAGGCGGCAAAGCGCGAGGTAGGCATCAGCGGCATCTGCGGCGTGTGTTGGGACAACATGCACGGCGTTGAGCCCGAGGACGACGACGAGGACGACTGGCAGCCGTTCTAGACACACGCCTCTCCACTCACCAGCTCATCACCAACCCACAGGGAGACACCATGGCATTGCTGAAGTTGAAGACCAGCACGAAGGTTCAGGCCACCATCAGTATCGACAGCGAGACCGCTGCGAAGCTCGACCACTACGCCGCAATGACGCACGCACCCGCTGACCAGGTGATCGAAGAAGCGCTCGAATACTTGTATGGGAAGGACAAAGACTTCATCGCTTTCCTGCAGAAGCAGGGTGAGAAGTCCGCGCCGGTTTCGCTCAAATTGAAGCAGAAACCTGTGCCCGCGAAGACCACGAACGATGCCTAAAAAGACATGGTGGGGTGGCAGATTGGAGATCGTGCTGCGCACGAGGGGTTGATTGACACTCCACCCCTTTCAGGACATGCAGAAATGCGCAGCTTCCATAATCCCCCAAACTATAGATGGCAAACGGTTTACAGGATCACGTATCACGTTCGTGGGACGGCGTGTAACACGAAAGTGAGACATCAATCTGAGGTGAAAAACATGGCAGAGCGCGCACTGAATCTCTCTCAACGCTTGCGGCCTTCAAACAACCGCGGGCTCCGCAACAAGTTCGTAAATGCACGCGTTTCGGTGGATGAGTACAGCCAGTTTGTGAGGGCAGCTGAGCGCGAAGGAAAGATCTTCGGCGAGTGGGTGCGGGATACATTGGTCACCGGCTCCACGCAAAAGGTGAGCCTGCGAGCGATCTTCACCGAGGTCATCGCAACGCGGCTTTTACTAAACGAAGTTCTCAAGCCAATCGTCACCGGCAAGCAGCTCACCCCGGCCGAGTACAACGCCATCGTGCAGCGGATCCGCACCGAAAAGTTCGAGGCTGCCACAAACGTGCTGCCGCTCTACAACGACCCACTCGGGGTCAAGGCATGAGCACCTGGGGTCGCAAAGAGACGGTGGTTTGGCCGCCGCACCAGCCGATCTACAGCTACGGCGCCGTGATCCTCAGCCTGGTGTGCTGCCTGGTGTTCGTGGTTCAGCACTACTACTCCAAAACACCAGCGGAGCGGTACTACGCGGCTGACTACGCGCGCGCAAGCGCCGGGGCGATGGCGAACCAGCACGGCAAATACCGACTGCTGATGATGACCGGGCCGAAGCGCACAGCGCACATCGTTGAGGACGGAGACCTGGGCCAAGGACCTTGGGGTTTTGGGTTCGGACCATCGGACTCGGCCAGGGCTGCCGGGTACTCGGGTCTGACACTTGCCGCACCGGCGCAGTATCAGGACGCAAGACTGGCAGCTTGGTTCCGTGCTGCCGTTTTCCACGGCGACACCATGTTGAGCGCTTATGCTCTCAGCCTGATCGAAGGCGGCGTGGTCCTGATCGGGGCGCTTGCACTTTCCATGCCGGCTGACGTGCGGCGCTTCCGGCAGATGAAGTACGGGCGTCTGCTCAAGGGCCCGGTGATGCTCACACCCAAGCAGTTCAACGATGAGTTGAAGGGGAGCGGCCTCGGCATCCGGACGCTCGAGCAGAATGAGATCCTGCGCATCCCGGCTGAGGCCGAAGCCAAACACATTCAGGTGATGGGCGACACCGGAGCAGGGAAGACCACGCTGCTGTTCCAGATGCTGTGCCAGATCCGCGACCGCGGGGACTCGGCCATCGTTTACGACCCGGCCGGCGAGTTCACGGAGCGCTTTTACGACGCGAACCGCGGCGATGTGGTGCTCAACCCTCTGGACGCTCGGTGCCCGTACTGGACGCCCTCGAGCGAGATGCGGAACCCCGCAGAGGCGACCACGATCGCCAAGTCGCTGTACCAGCCGACCAACAAGCAAAAGGGCGAGTTCTTCACCGAGACCCCGCAGAAGATCTTCGCGCGCTTGCTGCTGTATCGGCCCACGCCGCGCGACCTTGCGGAGTGGATGGCGAACCCGGACGAGATCGACCAGCGCGTCGAAGGAACGCCCATGAAGGCGATGATCGCCAAGAGTGCGCAGCAGCAGCGCAGCGGCGTGCTCGCATCCCTCGGGCTCGTTGCTGATGGGCTGATGATGCTTCCGACCCGAGAGGCTGCCGAGCGCGAGTGGAGCGCGGCGCAGTGGGCCGAGAAGCGCCAGGGCTGGATCTTCCTCACCGGCAAGGAAAGCGAGAAAGAGTCGCTGCGGCCCCTGCATTCGCTCTGGATCGATCTCTTGATCCTGAGGCTGCTGGACAGGCCCGAGGAAGGCCAGAAGCGTGCGTGGTTTGTCCTCGATGAGGTGGCGAGTCTGCAGCGCTTGCCGCAGTTCCACGAGGCGCTGACCAAGGGTCGTAAGGGCAACAACCCGATCATCTTCGGCTTTCAGGGCAAGGCCCAGATCGAGGACACGTACGGGCAACTTGCCGAAGTCATGCTATCCCAGCCAGCGACTAAGTTCATCCTGCGCACCGATGAGCCGAAGGCGGCGAAGTGGGCGAGCGAGTTGATTGGGGAACGCGAGATCGAGCGGGTACGCGAGACAGTCTCAAGCGGGAAACGGCAGGGCAAGAGCTTCACGATGGACCGCCAGGTAGAACCGCTTGTGCTGCCTTCTGAGATCAAAGGCCTGGCCGACTTGCACGCATTCGTGAAGACAGGGAACCACGTCTCCCGTTTCCGCTTCCCGCACGTTTCTATGCCGGTGATTGCGAAGGCATTCGAGCCTCGAGAGAAGGGGCAGGAGACGCTCTGGTTAGAACATCCGGGTGCGGCAGAGGAGGTCCACCCGGCCATCAGGAATGCGGTGCGCACGCCGGCAGAACCGCTGCCCGTTTCGCCCGCCCCGCTACCTCTCGATCCAGAGGAAAACAGCGACGAGCTCGTGGGATCCGCAGGGCTCTAAACCAACACTCTGAAGGGGAGCAACATGCCAGCCAATCAGATCGACGCACGACGCGAGCGGTACGCAGCGCTTACCGCGGTAGTGGAGAGAACAGAGCAGCACGCCTACACGTGGGTGCAGGAGAGCGGCAACATCCAGAGCTACCGCCACTATGACACCGGACGTCATCTGCACATCGACGACGCCGGACAGTTCTACAACCAGAAGCGCGAGCCGATCGCGAAAGAACTGGCGCTTGAGCATGCCCGCGGCGCCAGGGTGGACCACCGCCAACAGGTTGACGAGGAAGCGGGGCTGCGCCTGTGAGCTCCTCATGCTGAACATCTCCAAAGCGCTCGAAGCAGGGCAGGCGCAGACCTACCATCAGAAGGAGTTTGCTTCGGCGGAGGCGAACTACTGGGCAAAGGGCGCCCCAGCGTATCAGGGCTGGCAAGGCGCTCTTGCCGCAGAGATGGGGCTCGAAGGTTCCGTCTCAGCTGAGCACTTTGCGCGCCTCACGGAAGGCCAGCACCCACAGACAGGCGAGCAACTCATCCGGCACAAGACGTCTGCGGCGTACACGACGCAGGCAGGGAAGACCGTCACGCCCATGCAGCACCGCGCCGGTTGGGATGCGACGTTCTCAGCGCCCAAGTCGGTGTCTCTCGTAGCGCTCGTGGGAGGTGATGATCGCGTACGCCTAGCGCACCGCGAGGCCGTCTCGTCGGCGCTCGCTCAGCTTGAGCAGTACACCTATGCGCGCCTGGGCGGCAGCCGGCAGGCAGAACAGACAGGCAAGTTCGTGGCAGCGAAGTTCGAGCACGACACCGCGCGCCCGGTCGACGGCTACGCAGCGCCGCAGCTCCACACGCATGCCGTGATCTTCAATATGACCAGGCGGGACGACGGAACCATGCGCGCGGTTGAGTCGCAGGGACTGCACGACACCCAGGGCTTTGCAACCGCGGTCTATCAGTCGGAACTGACCTACCGTCTGCGCGAACTGGGCTATGAGATAGAACCGGGGCAAAGCGGTGCGCCCGAGATTGCCGGCATCAGCCGCGCGTACATCGAGGCTTCGAGCCCACGCAGCCAGAAGATCAAGGAGTACATGCAGGAACATGAGCTGGAAGGCCCGGCGGCTGCGCAGATCGCCGCGTACACAACGCGGCAAGGCAAGATCGAGCTTGAGCCCGCCGAGGTATTGGCAGCGCACGCAAAGATTGCAGCGCAGCACGGGAATGAGGCCGACAAGGCTACAGCAGCCGCCCAGACGCGCGGCTCGCTCCGGCAGGATGCAGCAGAGGCACGCCAAGCGCCTAAACGCGCGCACGAGGCTATCAGCTACGCGCGGGACCGCAGTTTTGAGCGAGAAGCTGTCGCCGACGAGCGAGACCTGCTACGCGACGCGTTGCGGCACGGTATGGGACATCTGCGCTACCGGGAAGTGCGGCCAGCGTTCGAACAGCGCACCGCAGCCGGCGAGTTCCGCGAGGTGCAAGCCAGAAAGCATGAATCCGGTCGCAAACTGACCACGCCGCAGACGATCGCGCTTGAGCAGGCATCGGTCGCCCATGTCACGCAAGGCCCACAATTTGATCCAGTCCTCAGGCCAGAGGCCGCAGCCGCACACGTCGCCAGCAATGCGCAGCTCAATCAGGAACAACGGCAGGCAGTACAGGAGGTGCTTACCTCTCCCGATCGTGTGCATGGGTTGCAGGGGCTCGCAGGAACCGGTAAAACCACCACGCTGCGCACGATCCGTGAGGCGGCCGAGCGGCAGGGCTACTCAGTTGAGGGCTTCGCCCCAACGTCCAAAGCTGCGGGCGAGCTCCGCGCCGCGGGCATCTCTGCGACGACGCTGCAGCGATTCCTGACACGCGGCGGAGACAAGCGTCAGACGCAGGATCCGGACGCGCGCCGGTACTACATGCTGGATGAGTCGAGCCTCGCAAGCACCCGGCAGATGCAGGACTTCCTGGCGAAGATCGGCCCGCAGGACCGGGTACTGCTGATCGGCGATACCCGTCAGCATCAGGGAGTAGACGCGGGCAAACCCTTCGAGCAGATGCAGGACGCCGGCATGCGTACGTCCCGGCTGGACACCATTGTTCGACAGCGAAGAAACCCCAAGCTGCTGGCGGCGGTCGAGAAGCTGTCGCAGAATGAAACCCGCAAGGGCATCAGCATGCTCGCTGAACAGGGCCGCATCGCACAGGTTGAGGACCGCGACGAGCGTATCCAGGCGATCGCAAAAGCCTACGCGACCCAGCCGGAGTCGACGATCATCGTGTCCCCGGACAACGCCAGCCGCCGCGCCATCAATGCAGCGGTGCGCGAGGAGATGCAGCAGCGCGGGCTGCTCAGCAGGGAAGACACACAGCTACCGACGCTCATCCCGCGCAACGACATGACCGGCGCCGATCGTAGCTGGGCTTCGCAGTATCGACCGGGCGACGTGCTGCGCTACGCCAAAGGAAGCAAGAAATTGGGCATTGAGCGTGGCGGCTATACGAGCATTGAGGCGGTCGATCGGGCGAAGAACCGGATCAGTGTCAGGACCGAAGATGGCCGTCTGCTCAACTACGATCCGCGCCGCGTCAAAGGCATCGCCGCCTATCAGGGGATCAGCCGCAGCTTCGCGAGCGGCGATCGGATCCGGTTCACAGCTCCGAACCAAGCTATGGGACTGGCAAATGGCGACATGGCGACAATCCAGCGTATCGACGGTGACCGAGTCGTTGCAGCACTGGACGCGCCTGCAGGCCAAGAACGGCGCGCAGTGACCTTCGACGCAAAGACCATGCGCCACTTCGACCATGGCTACGCCGTGACGAGCCACAGCAGCCAAGGCGTGACAGCCAAGCGAGTCTTAGTGAACATGGACACCCAAGCCAACCGGAATCTGATCAACACACGGTTCGCCTACGTGGCTGTCTCGCGGGCGGCAGAGGAAGCGCAGATCTTCACCAACGATGGAGCTTCTCTCGGTCAGCGGCTCAGCAGGGACATCAGCAAACCCGCCGCTGTGGCATTCACTCAAACTTCCACTCGCCGAAATGAGCAAGCTCAGTTCAGAGAAGGCTTGAGCCTTTGAAACCAAGTACACTGGCCCGCATGATCGAGATCCGAATCATTGACCAGAACGGCAATAAAGAAGACCAGCAAATGACAACAGTACCCAGAATTGGGGATCTCATCACTAGGACTCTCAGTTCAGGGGGAGGCCCTTTCAATCTTCACTTTTTCAGGGTTGAAGATGTTGAGCACTCGCTGGACAACGGTGCTGTCAGAATATTGATTAGAGATGAGATAGATCACAAGCGATGGCCTGGATAGTACAAGCGAAACTCCCAAGGAGGCGAAAGTAGACACTCCGGACTTTCGCCTAGACTTCGCTTTTCCGGTACACTCCAGCCATGAGCTTTCACGGCGCCCCGACGCGCCTCGCCATCGTGGTGGCCTGCAAAGGCTGCCAGAAGGCCGTTCCGACCGGCGAGCGCTCGATTCCTGACAACCCGATCACGGTCTGCTGCCCATCTTGCGGCGAGCACCGCCGCTACCGGCCCACCGAGATCTACGAGGGACGCATCTCTTTTGGGCTGATCCAGAGCGGCAAGCGGTGAGGGGAACCAGAAGCCACTGGCATGCCGGCTGCCAGAAGTGCCGCCAGCTCGTGTTTGTCGCCTCCGCCAACGGGGAGACGCCAGTGCTACCAACCACGGCACAGCACGCCCTCTGCCCCTATTGCCTACATGCCGGTAGCTACGAGCCTGCCGTTCTCGTCCTGCATTCGGGCTACGGGACGATTTACTACCCGCCAGAGCGCAATCTCACGGACACCACTCTGCTCATCGCCGGCTTTCTGGCAGCCATCAAGCTCGCCAGGGTACCTGAATCCGACACCGGAGCAAACAGCCCTAGGGTCCTTGCCACAATCTCAGAGAGCACCCGGTTAGCCAGGGTGATCGTAGACAAGCTGCCGAAACACTGAAACTCAGGTCCACGAAGGAGACGAACCATGGAAGCCGAAGACCTCTGTCGCAAAGACGAAGAGTGCGCTGACTATGAAATTGGAGTCGAAGACCATCTTTCCGGAGTGCCGTTCGTCGAGGACCAGACGGACTCCTGGAAGCGCGGCTGGAACGCCGCAAAGCACGATATCGAACTTGAGAACGCAGATGAAGAGGTTCAGTTTTAGCGATCTCGCAATTATGACAACTGCTGGGATGTACCACGCTTCAGAGAGCGCCCTCTTTCCAGGGAATTCGGTAGTGCTGGCGGTAATCGGATTTGTAGGTACTAATCCGGTGTTGTGGACTGTATTGGTGGATTAATTGGGCTAAGCACTAGCTTTGTACTCTTTAGAATGGCCACATGCGCACCATCGTTATATGCGTCCTTGTCTTCACCGCAGTTTTCAAAGTAAGCGCACAGAAGCCAAATCTACAGGTGGCCATCACCTTTGACGATCTGCCCTCCACCGGTGCGGCTCCGCCTGACGTGACCCGTGCGCAAATCATCGACTCGCTTCTCGCTACACTCAAGGCAGAAAAACTGCCTCCCATTTACGGCTTCATTAACGCTCACACCCTTGAAGGAATGCCCAGCGGGCCCGCCATTCTGCGCGCCTGGACGGATTCTGGGAACTTGCTCGGCAGTCACACATATTCGCATCCGGATCTCGAGTCGATCTCTGCCGCCGACTTCGAAGACAACATCCTCAAAAACGAAACAGCTCTAAAGATCTATGCAGGCAAGACCGACTGGCACTACTTCCGTTACCCGTTCCTGCACGAAGGCGAAACTCTGGAAAAGCGGCAAGCCATTCAGTTCTACCTCAAGGAGCATGGCTACAAGACCGCCGAAGTATCGCTGGACTTCGAGGATTACTTGTGGAACGACCCGTATGCGCGGTGTGTCACCAAGAATCAGATGGCCAAAGTCGACGCGCTGCATGACAGCTATCTCGCCGCCGCCGATCAGTTCATCGACATTTACCGCTCGTTATCGAGCCGGCTGTATGGGCACGATATTCGGTACGTGCTTCTTCTGCATGTGACCGCATTTAATGCCAAGATGCTGCCTGATCTCATCGCACTACTCCGCGAACGGGGCTTTGCCTTCATTTCGCTTCAAGACGCGCTTAGAGACCCCGCATATTCGATCGACCCCACCATCGGCTATCCGGGTGGTGGAGCCATCGAGGAAACGTTAGCCGCCGCTAGGAAGCTCGCCTTTCCACCGGCTGTAAAGCCGAACGAGTGGCTGGATAACACCTGTAAATAGACCGACTCAATCCCTGGTCCTCATAAAGGCCTTTGTTTTGACTCGCGACATCCAACCCCTACAAAACCGTTCAGCAATAGCCAAGGTTGTGAAGAGCTCACTCCAGCCAAGTCGGGGCCAGCTGATCGTTAAAGTTTAAGAAGCTGCCACCCTCCACATTTGAGGCTGGAGATCTCCGCGAAGATAAAGCGGGTGTCCTGGGGTGCCATCACTACACAACTGCAGGACGTGCGGCAAGCACCTCCGGCTCAGCTTCCTTGCCACCTCTTTACCCCGCTGCTGCAGTAGCTTGTGCGGCTTTCCATACGCAAAGACCGTGAGCGATGCCTGGCTCGCCATCTTGAGCAAATGGCGGTCGTTCTCCGGGCCGATGGGGTCTTCAACCTCCATGAGCCGTCGCTGATCTGTGGCCCGGTAGGCGAATGTGTTGCCGACAAGCAGCGTTCCGAATCCCCAAGCCACTGCATACCGCCGGCATTTGGCCACGGTTGGGTCATCGAACTGGGGTTCGGCTGTCGACGGGTTCATCATCACAAACAACACCGCAGGCAAGCTCTCGTCCCAGCAGCGCTCCAGGCGGTAGCGGTACTCTTTACGATCTCCGCCAAACACCGCAGACCCTTTCACGTGAGCCGGCAGCCGCAGCATGACCTTCCCTCCCGCGCTGTGCTCAGAAACTCCCATCCCACCCTCCTACAATGAAAACTGTCTACCGATGCCCTATTATCGGGATGAAAAAGCCACCAATGGTTGAAATAGCACCATTGCAGCCTTTGGAACAGGCCGCATCCTCCCAATGGCTGGAGCGAGCGCTCAAAATGCCAAGCTGGAGGGACTCCGATGTGCGGACGCTACTACCGGGCCGGGGACAAGCAGGAGATCGCTGAGCGCTTCCGTGCTGAGTTCTCAGACGACACGCTCTACGCAGCTCCTGGCTACAACATCGCGCCAACCACCACGCAACCGGTGATCCGCCTGTCGCGCGAGACGGACAGACGCGAAATCGTGCCCATGCGCTGGGGACTTGTTGGCCACAATTCCAGTGGGCCCGATCCGAAGCGAAGCACCTTCAACGCGCGCTCCGAGACGATCGAGAAGAGCCCGCTCTGGCGAGTCCCCTTTCGCCGGCGCCGATGCCTCGTTCCGCTCTCCGGGTTCTATGAGTGGCGCAAGCCGGAGCGTACCGCCTTCCGTTTTGGGCTGAAGGCTGAGCCATTGTTCGCTTTGGCCGGGCTCTGGGACGCTTGGCAGAACCCGTCTGACGGCTCGTGGCTTCAGAGCTTCACGATCGTCACCACAGAGGCAAACGAACTCATGTCCGCGGTGCATGATCGCATGCCGGTGATCTTGCGGCCAGCCGACTACACCCGATGGCTGGATCGCGAGAAGACTACCCAGCCACCGCTTGACCTGCTTCGGCCGTTCGATTCAGATCAAATGACACAAGCCCTGGCGCACCCCAAAGTAGGGAATGTGCGCAACCAAGGCCCAGACATGCTCAACAGTGCGTAAGAGCGGCTAATGTAGGCAGAACCCAGTTCGAGGATGAATGAACTACACCAAAGCAGCACTGACGTACGAGCAGCAGCTTGAGCTTTTAGAAAGTAGGGGCCTCTTAATCCCATCGAGAAGTGAAGCTCTTCATTGGCTGGAACTCATCGGCTACTACCGGCTGAGCGCTTACTTCATTCCATTCAAGGTGCATCAGGAGAACCGGTTTCTCCCGAATATGTCCTTTTCGATGGTGATCGACCTCTATCAGTTCGACGCTAAGCTGCGTCTGCTGATCATGAAGTCGGTAGACCTAATTGAAATCGCTGCAAGAGCTGCATTGACGTACCAGCTAGCGCACACAATCGGCCCTTTCGGTTATCTGCAGGCGTCGTCTTTCTCAACGCTGATCCCTTCACCCGGGGCGGGCTTTCCAGCTCAGGGGTTCGACCATAAGGACTTCCTAGCCAGGCTGCAAAAAGAGATCAGCTTGTCGAAAGAGGACTTTGTCGCACACTACTTCAAAACCTATACAAGCGAGCCACACATGCCCATCTGGATGGCGACAGAGTTGCTCACCTTTGGAGTGGTCTCAAAAATGGTGGGTGAGGTGCCGAAGAGTACCCGCAAGCAGATGGCCAGACCATACCGGATTTCCCAAAGCCAATATGTCAGCTGGATCAGGTGTTTAGCCTACGTCAGGAATGTTTGCGCTCATCACGGTCGCCTCTGGAATCGTGAATTGTCCATCAAACCTGAATTGCTCAAGGAATGGAATGTGCCGGATGCCGAAGCTGGCAGGCTCTACAGCGTTTGCTTGGTCCTCTTCCATTTGCTCGGGCGCATTGATCCCAGCTTTCTATGGAAAGAGGCCCTCGAAGAGCTCATCGCGCGCCACCCAACCGCGAACTTGACGGCGATGCGATTCCCCCTCGATTGGCAGACCCAAGAGCCTTGGCAACCCGCCCCGCGACCCACAAAATAGGCCCAAACGCAGAATACCCGCCAATTTCAGCTTCTCCGTTTCCGGTCGATAGGCTTGGCGGGTCTGTTAATTCTGAAGATATTGAATGAACGAACCGTTGTCAACAAACTATAGAAGCTATTGAAACTACTTGTTCCACTACAGGAACAACCCGCCAAACACTGGGATACTGGAGATTGTCAGTAACGCGCATGGAAAAGCAAACATCCAGCCGCCGCCTACAGCGGGTTCTTCACTGCCCATGCGGTCGAACCAAGATCCACGCCCTGGGTCTTTGCAGTACTTGCTACACCCTGAAACGGCAGGACAAACAGCGTTTTGGAGGACATCGGGAAGCTGTTTTGGCTCGTGACAGCTACCGTTGCTGCATTCCTGGCTGCACCACTCTGAAGCGAGGAAAGCGATCGCTTGCGGTACATCATAGGGTCCCTGGCTGCAGCGACCCCAAGCTGATGCTGACCCTTTGTCTTCCGTGCCATGCAAAGGTGACTCGAACCCGGCTCGTCCGAGCTGACTGGCCTGCCCTTCTTCGCAAGTTGTGGCGTGAGCAGCACCCCGATGGACACGAGCAAATTCATCTGAGCTTCTGCGTGAGCCACTCGCGCATTGAGGCCCCCATCCTTCTCTTCGCGAAAAGCTGAATTTCAAAGCTTTTTGGCAGACTCATTGACGTCGCGAGCAAATATCAGTTCCTGTCCGAAAGATAGGAAATGGTACGGTGCGCGACGTTGTGATCTCAAGCATCGAGAGGCCTGACATGCATGTCGATTTCACTCTTCCACTACCACTTGCCGACCTCTTCATCGATATGGCTTCCGCCGTTATCGTAACTTTTTGCTTTCGCGCATGGGACAGATACCGCAGCTGAGGCATACTTCAGCTGCGGTAGGCGTCAGGAACCCTAATGCTGAAGCCGATGCTGTGCAGGCGCCAGAACCTTCGCTCGGCTATGCTTCACACACGACTGCACGGAGATATGACATGGGGTTTGGGGATCGGCTCTTATTTTTCCTGGGCTCAAAGATACGTCACTGAGCTCATCACCAGCCAAGGAGGCTGTTCGACGACGACAAGGCCCCTTGCTAGACGTTGCGGGGCCGGTTCCCTCGCCGATGACTGCACCCCGCACACGCGGCGCCAGCTCAGAACATGGCGCTAGGATGTACACAGCTTTGAGCCGGCAACTCTCAGGACCCCTGGGGAATGTGGTGCAGCAACATCTTCTGGAGTCCTGCTCACGGAATCCCATCACACGCGAACTTACCCCAGCGCTCATCCTCTACATCCAGGACGAAAGCCTAAAGGGCAAACGAGCCAAGAGCATTGCCACAGGGATTTTGCGTGAACTACCCGGTATGGCCGAGAGCGAAGCTCAACAGATCGCTCAAAGCGTCGTTGCAATCGCCAGCTTGTCCCTCGAGAGGGCCCGCGCTGAGGAACTAGGACTTCACTGGTACCAATGGGAGGCGGCCGGGAATAGTTGCGTGCACAAGTCCCACGGGGCGTTGAACATAGCCCTTGTTCGCTGGTCTGATCCTCCAGCACCAGAAAGCTTAATCGGGAAAATCTCAACTGATCGCTGCCATCCTGGCGAAGCCGTAAGGTGTCTGTGCGTCCCATTGCCAATCACTGACCTGCGAGAGGTTTCCTGGCCAGCGAAGGTGTTCTGGCAGGGCCGCCTCGAGAAGATGAAGCGCAGCCAGTTTCGAGCGATTTGGGGGCAAGGCTAGAAGCTCCCATCCGCCACCTGCAGGCAGGTCACGCCAGCCTCACGATACATCGCAACCATGCGAGCCCGATCCTCAAAGACCAGGTCGACGGGAAAGCCTTCTTGCCTCGCTTCTTCCAACCACTCCCGCTTGAGCACATCATCGTTGCGATGATCCCCGACCTTTCGAAGCAGCAGCAGCTTGTGCGGGACGTCCATGAGCGCGAGCCATGCTTTCGTGGCCTCTCTCACCGAATCGCACCGAGCTGACCAGATCTCGACATCATGGCCAGCTGCGAACATCGCTCGCGCGATCGCAATGATCTTCTCGAGCGGCTGATCCTTAGGGCAATCCCGGAAAAACGCGTCCCAGTCCTTCGGACCGTCGCCTTTAATGTGGTGGAGCCGGTGAGAGCAGTCGGCAAGGGTGCCGTCCAGGTCAAAAACTACGTGCATGGCAAGATTCCCCATCTTCTTCTTCCTTGAAGGCCATTTCCCTGCCCTGTACATTTAGCACAACCACCGTTGTGGCTAGTGTCTTTTAGGCAAATGGGCGTACCAAACGACGACATGTTAATGATCTGTCGCGTTTTCGTTGGCCGAATCGTTGCCAGGCTGGACGCGGGTGCAGGACAGGCGAAGCGCGCAGTGACCTTCGATGCAAAGATTAGTGGTGTCTTCGAACTCACTCTGACCAACAGAAATTGGACGCTGGGCCTCTCAACGGATCGCCAAAGTGGATGACGCCGAACCCAGCACGACGCCTTGCGGTATCTTCGTCCGAGCTAAGAAGTCAAAGTTCGCCAACCTTGGTGAGCCTTTACGACGCTAGTTTGGCTTTGCGCAGGCTGAGGCTCCGCTTCAAAGAGCGTTCTGACTGCTTTTGCAGTTCGGAAGAGCGATGAGTTTCCAGTAGCGCACGCAATTCGCCAGACGGAGCTTCCAAAGCGGGCGTGAGATAAAACATGGCAATTCGTAGCAGATCAGAGTAGGAGAGCTTCCAACGTTGCGCTGCTTCCTTCATACGCAGGTAGTGTGGCAGAGGCATTTTGTACGTCACGCATTGCAGGGGCCGCTTCGGTTGAGGCTGTTCAATCGCGAGCAAAATACGACGTAGTAGAAGCTCCTCGGCAGAGATGGCATCTTCTTGGTCGAACAATGGCAGCGCACGATGTTTAGGCATCTTGGTCCTCTCTCGCACCAGCTTCTTCACTGTTCCATTTTACTGTGAGCCAGTGCGCACACGGACCAGCCAACATGCAAAAGCAAAGCGCTGAAGTGCAGGTGGTCCGTGCATAGAATTGCGTATGTACAGCCGCAAATCCATGTCTTTAGGCTGGGCGTATATGTCCTGGGAATAGCTGAGCCCATAGTCTCGAACTGTGGGCTTGAAGGTGTCATGGCTAAGCAGCTCGCCAGCACCCAGCCTGGTGCGATTGTTGCTGTGCGTCTCCCCGGCGTTTATGCCGGATGAGGCCGTTACCCAGAACGTCATCGTGAACCCCAACTTTGCGAACGGGCAATTGAGTCAGGCCAAGTGCTTTACGGACCCATTTCGGAGGGTGCACAGGCCACTCCCGCACGCTTGCGCCGATCGGGAAGACTATGTCACTGAGCTCACAGTGAAGGGGGATGCCGTCCTCACGGAGCTGCTTACAGCGGACGGCACGACGCTGGCCGACGGCAGGGAACTCAATACTGGGGCGAGTTGAACGTCAAGCTTCCAGGCCTGGACAACATGACCCCGGAAGATGTGAAGAAAACCATCGACATCGTCGTTGCCGGCCCCTCACGCCTTTGCCGTCGAGAACAAAATCATCAAACTCGGCATGAGCTCAGACGCGGTAAAGAGGATGCTTGGAGACTCAGACAAGATCGTCGATCTCGCGGCCAAGCAGGTCTACGTCTACAAGGACTTAACGCTGGTTTTCTAAACGGCCAGGTCTCTGACGTCCAGTAAGGTGTTCGTTTTAAGCCATGCTGTCTTTACGTAATGTAATTTGGTCGCCGTTAGGGCTAAGGGGATGTGGGAGGCGCGGGTACTTCCGGCGCCTTCCACGGAACGGTGTAAGGGTGGTACAGCTTCACCGCTACACGCTTTGCACAGTTCCGGCATTTCCGCAGCGCATGCAGGTGATTTCGCTTAAGGATGCGTCATGGCTGTAAGAAAACGCTGGTTTGGCTTGAAGCTCATCGGAACTGGATTGATGCTCTTTGGAGCCTCACGTCACCGCTGAAGGCGCGGTCTGCTTCGGCGTCCTCCCCGTTGCCATTGTCGTGACGCTATTGGCCCGGGAGGCCCGAAGCGTGAGGTACTCTCTTAGCCCTGTGTGAGGTGGATCACTTCCCAC
This sequence comes from Acidipila sp. EB88, assembly GCF_003858395.1. GTDB lineage: Bacteria > Acidobacteriota > Terriglobia > Terriglobales > Acidobacteriaceae > EB88. Next base: position 40,320 of record NZ_QWEV01000001.1, read on the forward strand.
TTGCCGACTTGTCGGTACCAATTGGATATCAGTGAGCGCATCGGCGATTTGTCGCTCATAGAGATCACAGCTGACGAGAACGGTGTCTATTGGGACTGACTATGGTCTTCCAATCCACGTTTGAGGTACTCCCCTGGGCTGGCTCCAACCACTCGCTTGAATGCCTTACTGAAGGCCGCATCAGACTCGTAACCGACTAACCGAGCAACGTCGACGTGCTTCTTGTCACGTCGTTCGAGTAGCCGCATCGCCTTCTGCATTCGCCACCCTGTTACGTATTCCAACGGTGTCTGTCCGAGCAGATCTTTGAAACGCAGTGCGAATCCGGATCGAGACATGCCCGCTGCTTCGGACAGAGACTCGACTGTCCATGGCGCGCCCACTTGATCGTGAAAGGCGGTCAGGGCAGTGCCGATGGGAGGATCGAATACCGCCCGAAGCCATCCTTGTTTGCGCTCTGGTTCCGTCGCTATATACGCCCGGAGCACCTGGATAAAGAGAACCTCGGCGAGGCGGGTCGCGACGATTTCAGACCCTGGCCCCTGGTCTGCCATCTCCGTCGCTAGAGACTGCATGGTGTTGTGAAGAGCGAACGTGCGTGCCTGATCGGCCTTGATCAGAATGAAGTTTGGTAATAGCTGAGTGACGGGTTTCAGGCTGGCACGGTCGAAGCTGAGAGACCCACAGACGATGGTCGTTGGTGCGCCGCCGCCTCCGCAGTGAGCTACGTTGCTCTTGGCCTTGGCCGCGACCTCGCGAAAAGTCGACTTTGGTGAGGTGCGAGGGCTGTCGCGCATGACGATTGAAGTGTCACGGGCAAGCAAGATGAAATCGCCTCCGGTGAGTGGAATCGTCTCCTTGATGCCTTCGACGTTGAGCCAGCAATTGCCACGCGAGAGCATGGCGAAGTGTGCCAACTCTGCCGGTGGCCGATTTTTGCCGGTAATCGGCGGCTTCTCTTCGTTCTCCACCCCTCCTCCCTTGAGTCCCCACGGGGCTGTGGCTTCGAGCCTGTGCTGACCGAATGCGGTTACGTGCAGCGTACGAAATACGTCTGTTATGGGATCCACTTGTAGCCTCCTTGTTTGGACGAATAGACAAAATATTTGGACTTGCGGGCAGATCCCGTCCTCTTCAAGAGGAGTCTACTCCCATGTATCGGATGTTATGCGATTACGAAACGGAGCGAGTATGGGAAAGCTTGAAGGAAAAGTTGCAGTCATCACAGGCGGAAACAGCGGGATTGGGTTAGCCACAGCCAAGCGCTTCGTTGAAGAGGGCGCGCACGTTGTCATCACCGGTCGACGCGGGAAAGAGCTGAACGAGGCCGCAGCCAATATCGGGAGGAACGTCACGACGGTCACGGGCGACATAACGCGCCTGGAAGATTTGGACCGGCTCTATGCCGTCGTGAAAGGGAAACACAGGCACATCGACGCACTCTTCGCAAATGCCGGCTGGGGTGAAGTCGCACCACTTGGGGCGGTTACCGAAGCTCATTTCGATAGGACTTTCGATCTAAATGCGAAGGGAACATTCTTCACCGTGCAGAAGGCCATTCCCCTCTTCAAAGACGGAGGCTCGATCATCCTGAACACCTCGGTCGCAAACGTAATGGGATTGCCGACCTTTGCTGTCTATGCCGCGGCCAAGGCGGCTGTGCGCAGTTTCTTGCGTGCCTGGACCCTGGAATTGAAAGACCGCCAAATCCGCGTGAATGCGGTAAGCCCCGGACCGATCGAAACTCAGGCACTTGAGAAAGCGGGCATCCCCCCTGAAATGCTCGAACAAGCGATAGCGGGATTCGCTTCACAAGTTCCGCTTGGCCGCAGAGGCAAGCCAGAAGAAATCGCGGCAGCAGTTGCATTCTTCGCCTCTGATGAGAGTTCTTACATTACCGGCGTTGAGCTCGCCGTCGCTGGCGGAATGGCGCAGGTCTAATAGCGAGTCCTGCGGCGGGCTTTCCAGCCCGGCCAGTCGCGGGACGACGCTTTTCAAAAACTTTTAGTTCTCACACAGATCGGAGAAACAGCATGAACTACGCAATCATTGGATTCGGCAAGATCGGCCAGGCGCTGGCCCTCGCGTTTGCGCGTAAGGACATTGATGTGACCGTCGCGAGCCGCCGCCCGCCTGCAGAGCTGGAACCGCAGGCTCGCGCGATTGGGCCGAAGGTTGTTGCCAAATCGTTGGAGGAAGCGCTCAAAGCGGATACGATCTTTCTGGCGGTTCCGTTTGGGGAACATCGAGATGTTGCGAAGGCGCTGCCGAGTTGGGAGGGCAAGACAATCATCGACGCGATGAATTCATTTCCCCTCCCGCTTGAGGAACTCGACGGTCTCCCGTCGTCAGCCTTCGTAGCGACGTCGTTCGCCGGCGCCAAGCTCGTGAAGGGCTTCAATCACCTGGGTGCGGCCAAGCTGGCGACTGATCCGGCGGTCGAGGGAGGATACCGGGTGGTGTTTTTATCGAGCGATGATGACGATGCGGTCGCTCCCGTGGTGGAGCTCGCTAAAGAACTGGGATTCGCACCCGTGAAGCTCGGCAAGCTGAACGAGGGCGGATGGCTTGTGCACGCACGCGGCGCAATTTGGGGGCACCTGATCTTTCAGGATGTGTTCAAGAAGCAGCAGTAATCGGTTTGCGATTGCGAGCGAGAGGGATCATTGCGAACGGTCCCATTCATGCGGACGCACTCGACGAAGCAAAGGAGAATCGATGAGCAGCGAAGGAGAGAATGTGCAGGTTGTGAAGAGTTCTTTGCAGCGATAGGAACCGGGCCGCCATGAGAAGTTGGGTCAAGGCGAATGTGGTCCCTTTGCCTATCCACCAGCGCAGTGCACTCATTGAGATGCGCAGACCACAGTATTTTACTATCTTGAATACAACAAACCACTTACGTCTGATAAGAATAATTCTGTATCGGAATCGCGAAAATCGTATCGAACACAGGGAAACGCACCAGTCGTTTCCCGGCCGAGGTTACTTCCCACAAGCCGACTTATCAGGACTAGCCGGCATCGGTGGGTGCATTGGCGATTAGTCAATCACCTAGATTGCTAATCGAAGGTCTCTGGGTCATCGATCAGCGGGAAAAGCGCCGAGCGAGGACACGATCAAAGGTCGCTGGAAACGCCCGGTCGGCGAACGTCCGATGCAGGTGAGCATGGCTCGCAACCGGTATAGAAATAAACCGCTTCGCAAGACGCTGGCTAACAGCGGGAAGGAAGTTGAGTCCGAACAGCAAGCGTGACTCGAATAGAATACAATGCGCAGTCGAGTAGAGCGGTATCATCGCTGTCGCAAGTTCTGTAGACAGTCGGGCCCGCTCCACAATCGTAGAGTTGAGGAGGGTTTCATGAATATTGCGCACCTGCGCCCTGTTCTCTTAGTCTCGTTTCTCGTGCCTTTAGTTGGCTGTCCGAACCTCACCCAGGTCCAAAACCTTTCACAAACAGTTGACGTCGGAAAAGCAGCCGCCAACGTATTGGCTGGCGATTTCATTTTGTCTTGCGACCGTCAAAACCTCAACATCAATTTGCCGCCCGGCCCTCCTCCTAATCCACCTCCAGCAAAAGCATGTACTGCCGACAATCGCCAAGAGTTTGACCATTTAGGTAAGAACTTGACCACCGAGCAGGGCGTGTTATTCGACTATGTCGATGCGCTAGGAAAGCTGTCTGCAGCGGACGCTACCGGCTTTGAGAAGGCCGCACCAACACTAGGAACAAGTTTCAAAAACACCGGCTTCGATACCACCCAACAGGACATGGCTAATGCTGCAGGAACTCTCGCTGGGGCGATAACCAAACTCGCAACATTGGGTTACCGGGAAAAAGAAGTAGCGGACATCATTCAAAAATCGCAGAGACCTGTCCGAACACTGGCACAAGGGTTGGCCAATCAGATTGCGCCCGATAAGGTTCCGATTGACACCCCTTGCAGCTATGCCCCTCCAGCCGGAACTCCTCCGACATACCTCTTGGAGCTTTGCAATGAAGAACAAACAATACATTCGTATTACGATGTCCCTCTCGCAAGTGAAACCGATCCGGGATTAAAGATTATTCTTCGCGGTCAATACCAAACGGCACTTGATCAACTCGCCGCCCGCGAAAAAGCAGCACTTGCATACCGCACCTTCATGATGGGAATCGCCGATGCCCATGACAAATTAGTGACTGCATCCAAGGCTGGCTTTGATAAAGCAGCGGTTCAGAACCTAGCCAAACAGATATCGGAACCTATTTCTGGTATTACGGAATCCGTAAAGAGCCTTGAAAAGGATGCGAGGTAAACGATGCCTACACAAGTACCCTCCGCAGCGCAGTGTGGCGATCTGGCTCAACAGTTTCACGACTTGGCCTCGTTGATCGGAAACTACCGGTTGAATCAATACGGGACGTTGACCGTAGCGCAGCAATACCAACTACAGAATCAACAGATGCAGTGTTTACAGTATTCAAGCTCGTTCATCACGCAAGGGCTTTCCCTTGAACAAACGACTTTGACCGCGACGCTTAAAGCAATTAAGAACGCCACCACCCAAGCGAGGAATGCAATCGCAGCAAATGGAACAGTCGATAAGACTCTCCAGATCATTACATCCCTCGCAGTGTTGGGAGCTTCGATATACAGCATGAATCCATCCGCCATACAAAGCGGTATACAGGGTGTAATCTCCACTCTTCAGAGTGATGCCGGCAGTCCTGCTGGTGCTGGCGGAATCTGATGTTCACCCGAATGAATTTAGGCATAAAGCAAAACTGACAAAGTACCGTATCCGCCCAGAATGGATGACGGAATCGGTCGGCGACATCACAATCAGAGTGATCTATCTGCTCTAGGCTCCAGCTTCGCTAAATCAAACGAACTGCACTTCTGTTACCAGGTTATTGCAATAAAGCAACGTAGAGTGGATCCGCAACAGTAAACCCTGATATATGGATCGAAAGAGGCGCCCGTTGAACAAGCTTGCTGTCCCAGTAACTTCCATGGTCTTCATGGTCCTCATTATCGGTTTCTGGCATTACTACTGGACTCGGATACCAAATCCGCCCAAGCCGATGGGAGGCGATTTGACCGTCCAGGTTCGCGATTTCGATGATTTCCAAGATTCGCTCGCTCAAAGGGTCAAAGCGAAATATGGCGGTACAGATAATGGGGCTCACTTCTCTGTTGCTGTAGCACATACCAGCTATCCAGCTGGCACCGTGCTGGACGCATTGACACAGACACCTGCAGACTTCAGGGATTGCGTTCCGCCAGCGATCCCGAGCTTTACAGCGAGCCGGTTATTTCCCACGTATCACATGAAAAGCGACATCGCCGTTTTGGCCAATCTTGGGGAGAAAGCCATTGAGGGCCTCGGCGGTGCTGGCGTCGACCTCACGCACAACTCCGAACTTAATTATAGTGTGGAAGATGTACAGTCCCAGATTATGGACTCGGCATCGATCGAAGCTATCGAAGATGCCACTTCAGCCTGCGGAAGATTTCTTGTAAAGCATCCGGGGCTTCGCTTGGTGCGCGGTGTCATCATCGGCAAAATCAGCTTTACGGTATCGGTGGACAATCCGGCGAAAGTGCAAGCAAAGCTCAATGACCTAGGTGGTTTAACAGTCAAGGACGATCCAGGTAGTTCTTCCGTTACCGTCTCGGACAAGAAGAGCGAACCGGTAGTTTTACTTCTATCCACTCTGAGTTCGTCTGGATCATTCCAGCAACCGATCAAACTGGAGGCTGTTAATCGGCCTCCCCCAAATGCGGCAACTCGACGAGTGTACGTGCAACAAGATTCCTCCGACACCTCCGGTCTTGGCTCAAGAGTCGTCTCCGCCATCAATTCCCGGACACCAGAGCTTAAGGTAGTGCAGAAGATCGAGAAGCTACCGAGCGAAAAAATGCCAGATCTCGCTCAAGTACGATTTGGCAACAGCGCTGATTCGCAGGAAGCTAACAAAGTGTTGTCTGTGTTGCAAACGTTTTATCCGAGAGCGCGCGCCGTGCGACTCGGTCTCGCTGCAGCGAACGGTCAGATCGAAGTCTGGTTGCCGCGCGCCGGATCGCCTACGCAAACGAACCTACAGGTTAAGGATACAAACGCTGGTGTAGCGGTTGCGCCCGCAACCACGCCACAGCCTCCACCAACGGTCGCACCTGCGGTGGATAGTCAAAACAACAGCAATAAGCCTGTGCGTGTACAACCTGCACAAGAGCAGATTTTGGGGTTCTGGAAGGCTTCGATCCCTCTACGTAAAAGCACTCCCACGGATTTGACCATCCACATTGCCAAAGTTGAGGGCTCGCAGGTAACAGGGTGGTTCATGCGTGGGAAGTCACCGAGCATTCCGTTAGAGGGAGATTCCAGTCTCGTCGGTAGTGACCTGACATTGAAGGTCATTTTCACCAACGTCTATTTCGGTCCGATTCGCAGGCCCGACTATCCGGCAGTCCTGAGACTCACGGTAGTTTCCGGTCAGCTGAAGGGCACGTATGCGGAAGCGAACAACACTGGCCAAGCTCTGACGTTTGATCGTTGTGCCGCCTGCGACTAGGTTTGGCTCTGGGTACGAGATCTCAATCAAACCATCCGAGGGTCAATTTGGCTTTGATCCCGGTTTCTCTACTGATGACAACAGGCCTCACCGTAATCCCACGCATTGCCGATCTAAGAGGCAACCGATCATTAACCGGCTTCTCCAGATTCTGTTTACAGCCAAGGTACCGCTCGGTAGTGAGTACGGACACATGACCGAGCAGGAATTGGATCTGTTCCAGTTCGCCGCCATTCACATGGCAAAGCTTAGCGCACGTTCGGCGAAGATCGTGAGGCGCAAGACCGTCCATCTGCATTCGTTTGGCGACTCTTCGCACCACGTACCAGATCACGTTTTCGGAGATCCCCGTGCCCCAGGGCGTCCGATGTTGGCTGATGGCTCGGAAGATCGGCCTGAGGTCACCTTTGCCAAACTTCTCCAGTGATCGACAGCATCCCTTCACCCAAACGGGCATCGGGACGGTACGGACATGATTGCCTTTGCCGACGAGGTCCACAATCGCCCAATGTCCTCGTCTGATCTGTAGGTCCTCAACCGTCAGCGCAGACAGCTCAGCCCGTCGCAAGCCGCAGCCTACCAGCACAGAATCATCGCGACATCGCGGGCACTGCGCAAGCCGTCTCCATCGGCTTTCTCTAGCAAGAGCCTAGCCTGGTCCTGAGTCAGCCAGTTTCCCGTACGTGCTCCCAGCTGCTTCGCCCCTTTGACCCGCCTGATGCCGGCGGCGAGTTCCGGACTGAGCAAGCCCGAATCTGCCGCCTCATAAGCCAGCCGCCTGACCGCCGCCAGGCGCTGGTTCACGGTTCCAGCCGCCAGGCCCAGAGACTCCAAATGAAGACGAAACCGCAGCACCACCGTTCGGTTCAGTGCCAACCGCGGCTCGGAGCAGTACCAGTCGATGAACTGCTCCATCGTGTACTTATAGTTCCTCCTTGAGTGAGGGGAACTGAGGCTGTTAATACCGCAGACTTGGCGTGGTCCAGGCGATGGAGTTTGCCGTCTCGAAGGAGCTCATTGATGAAAGTGAGGCCGTGGATCTGTTCGGTCAGATATTCATCTGGTGGCAGGTCGTCGGCATCAAGGGCGATTACCCGAGTGAGTGGTACAGTTTTATGCGCATCACGAGCTTCAGGAACCGCGTGAACGGGCTGATGGAGCCCACCACGCTCGCAAATTGGGTCAAGTATACCGATGACGACCTGAAAGCAAGGCAAGCCGCCGGCGGCTCCAAGGGATAACTGATCAGAACGGTGCGATGCGGACGCTCACCCCTATGGTGCGGCCGTTCATGGTTGAAGATCTGCCGGAAGCGATCAAACTTCTTCTGCTGTAGCCGTAAAGTCAGAGCCGGTGGCTTCGTTGTGTCTTCCTTGAGCGTGCGGTGCATGCGCTCGTGATGACCATTCTGCTGTGGCCTGCCTGGCTGAATGCGCTCGCGCACGATACCCAGCTTCGTCCAGCTGATCGACAGTTTCGATAGGCCCAGAAGCCCATTTCCGGCGAACGGAGCACCGTTGTCAGTACGGATCCTGGCAGGCATTCCGTACTCATTCATAGCGGCTTCGCAGACCGCGGCAACCTGACTTAGGTCCATGCGCAAGACTGTCTGGCAGCGGATGAGATAGCGGCTGTAAGCGTCGGTGATGGTGAAAGGATCGCAGCGTGCGCCGTCGCCCGTACTGAAGTAGCCCTTTAAAATTCATACACCACAGCTGGTTCGCTGCCGTGACCGTGGAGAAGGGTTCAGAGTACGGCGTGGTGCGCCGCTTCTTCTGCTTTGGGTTCGTGAGACCGGCCCTGCTGAGTATGTTGCCAAAGGTGCTGGCTGCTGGCCAGATGACTTTTGGCTGCAGCGTTTCGAATCTCGCCTTGAGCTTCCGGGCTCCCCAGCTCGGGTGCTTATTCCGCAGTGCCAGGATCGCGTTCTCAACAACTTCCGACGTCGCATGAGAGCACCCGTGCGGCTTACGACTTAGATCGAGTAGTCCTTCAGGCCCGACCTCCTTGTAGCGGTTGATCCATCGGTACCCAGTCGATCGAGAGACTCCAAACTCACGGCAGAGGTCCGACAGCGACATCTCCTCCTTTTGGTAGCTCGACAGACATTGCAGGCGTTGATCCACGATACGACTCTCCTCCAGGGCATACCGCATCATCGTGCGTCAGGTCAAAGCTCAGGAACCATCAGGGTTCCAACGTGCTGTAACGCATGTCTTTGGTCTCTTTTTGAACGCAAGTGCTAAGTACGCTCAGAGGCTCCGCCTCTCGCGCGCGCAAGGGGCACCTTCATCTTCCGCGCTGCGCTTGTGCAGACCAGCCGGTGGCTGCCCTTCGGGGAAGGAATCCGCCCCTTGCACTTGCTACCTCCGCATGCATGGGCCTGGGCCAAGGCGTGTTTGAGAACAAACACAGCCAATCCACTCCAGAGCGAGTTCCCACCCATGAAGAAGCCAGCCAGCAAAAAGACCTCCGCCCCGAAGCTCAACATCTACGAGACCGTCACCGCACGCATCCTCGCATCCCTCAGAGCCGGCGTCGTTCCATGGTCCAAACCCTGGCAGGGCAACAGCAAGGGTACGGCATTCCCGTCCAATTACCGCACCCTACCGCGGCATCAACGTGCTTCTGCTGTGGGGCTCGCCGTATGCCTCCAACTACTGGCTGACCTTCAAGCAGGCGCAGGAGCTTGGAGGCACGGTGCGCAAAGGGGAGAAAGGCACACCGATCGTCTTTTGGAAGAAGCTTGCGAAGCAAACGCCGGAAGGCGCACCCGCGCCAGTGGCCTCCAGCAGCGAAGACGCGAAAGAACGCGACCGCTTCCTGTGCCGCACGTACACCGTGTTCAACGTCGAGCAGTGCGACGGACTCGCCCCGGCAGAGCCCCACATCGATCGCCCCGAGATCGACCCCGACGATCTGTGCGAAAGCATCGTCACCGGCTGGGACAGCCGCCCAACCTTGCATCTGGACAATGAGCACGAAGGCCGCGCCTTCTACCGCCCGAGCACCGATGCGGTACACATGCCGGCACGGAACCGCTTTGTGGACACGCCCCATTACTACGCAACCCTGTTCCACGAGCTCATCCACAGCACCGGCCATGAAAACCGTCTTGCCCGGACCTTTGGAGCCGCGTTCCTGGCAACGATCGCAAGCATCAGCTCCGAGGACACAGAGCGGAATACCGCCGCCTACACCCAGAACTGGATCAAAGCTTTGGAAGGATATAGCCGCCTGATGATTACGGCCGCTGCTGCCGCGCAGAATGCTGTAGATTGCATCCTTGGAACGCGCTTCGAAGACGAACAAAGCAACCACCGATGAGCAGGTCGGGGACGCAGAGGTTGCTGGCACTCCAACAAAGGGATGCACGCAGTCAGCCTGATCACAGGCTGCCTGAAACAAGTGTGCATGCTCGACCAGGGCGCCTTCCTGATGAACTCTTTGCCGCGCTGCAAAGAGAGGATCACGCACCCGCAGGCGCGCAGGGCCCGTCTCCTGCCCTGCACCGACCCTTCTCTTCCGCTGTTCGCAGGCGCCGCATGGAATCATTCGGCGATTAATTGTTTAGCCGGAGCTTACGCGCGAGGATCGCCAGCCCTACTTCTACAGAAATAAGCAGGTTTTTCACAAGTTGCGCTTAGCGCGGCGTACTTCTTTACAGAGAGTGCCAAAGACCGATGAAGCATAGAGAGTTTCGACAGGGACAGGAGTTCTGGATGTCGGGCGCACGCTGGCGGGTGACCGACATAGGGCAACGCACGATTACCGCAATCAAGCTCGAGTACGATCATGATCCCTCCATGTACATCGGTCCCCCGTACAAGATCGAGGAATCTGTGCTCGACGAGTACGATCTTCCGGCTTGTAGCCTGGAGGCGCAGCCAGAGCAGGAAGTCCCGAGCCAAGAACTCATCCGCACGGCGGTGGAGCGGCATACCAGGACCTGGCCTCCGGGTGTAACCAGACCTCGAGAAGCCGTAAGTCTTCGCCTGCCGGTTGACATGCTCGAGACCATACAGGAGATTGCTGCCTCTATGGGATGTTCCAAAACTACGACCCTGATAAGCCACTATGTGGCTAGGGGCCTGCGACAGCATTTAGCGGAACTCGAGAGTGAAGATGGAGTCGTTGAGTAGCTCGGCATCCACCCGGACGTTGGCGCGAGCCGCGGCCGAGAAGATCGCCATCGAGCCAGTGTCGGTGGGATCCTGACGCGGAAGAGCTGCGTACGTACATGCATGAGCTGATGCGTCAGGCTGGCAGCAGAGAGACTAAGCGGAGGCACAATGGACATACCGAAACAAGAAGCAGCCACGCTGGTGGAGGCCCGCTCCCTTCTTCACATGCAGCGCAGCGACAAGGGATGGATCATGGACTGGACAGCTTGCAGCAGTGTGGAGCAGGTACCAGGGAAGATGGGCGGGGTGCCGGTGCTGGCAGGAACGCGCGTACAGGTTGACTCGGTTCTTGAGAACTTTGCGAGTGGCGAAACGATCGAGCAGATCGCATATAACTTCGACCTAGACCCGGTAGTTATTGGTGCCGTCATCTCGTTTGCCGTGAAGTGGCCGAGCATACCCGACGATTGGGTGCCGCCCTACCTGATAAGGGCGGTCGAGGTGCTGCCGGAGTTCCGGTTGAAGGTGTTCTTCAAGAATGGCGGCGTGCGAATCGCCGACATCCGCGCCATGCGCGGGCACATCGAGCTGTTCGCAGAAGCCTTCGCGCATTTCGACAAGGTCGAGAATTGCGGTTACCACGTGCAGTGGCCTGCCATGATGCATGGCTGCCCAAACACCGTCGAGATCGAAGACGAAATGCTCTGGCGAGAAGGTGAGCCGATCGAGCAAGAAGGCTGAACGGTCGCTAACTTAGGAGGCGAATGCCGGGAGATCTGAAAAGTCCATGCCACGCCGTCGCGACATCGAACAAGAACGAAGTGCGCTGCGCATGCTAAAGGATGTACCCGCGAGTGAAGCTGCGCCAGCCATCGCGCTTACTTTGGCGGACCGCTCAGCTTTCATCGTGGAACGGGCCGCGGAGGTGGCTGCGCACCATGACCTGAAGCAGTTGACCCCAGCTGTGGTCGAAGCTTTCGAGCGCCTTCTGGCGGCCGGCAAAGAAGGCGACCCACAGTGCGCCGGGAAGCTCGCCCTGGCAAAAGCGCTGGCCGCGTTCGAGTACCAGGATCCGGCACCTTTTCTGGCCGGCATGCGGTATGTGCAGTTTGAGGGATGGTACCCCTTGACCGATACAGCCGCGGGGCTGCGAGGTACCTGCGCACTTGCACTCGTACAGACCGAGCTCAAGGATTTCGAAGTATTGAAGCACATGGTCCAGCTTCTACAAGACCGCGAGTCGGTGGTTCGGACTGCCGCGGCACAAGCCATCGCTAAGGTCGGTACCGAGGCGAGCAGCCTGCTGCTGCGTCTTCGCGCGCAGTTGGGCTCCGATGAGCCTGAGGTGCTTGGTGCCTGCTATGAGGGCGTGCTGAAGATCGAGGGAACCTCCGCACTCGACTGGGTTCACGAGTTCCTGCAGGTCGAAGACGAGCCGGGAATGGAAGCCGCGATGGCGATTTCCGCAACACACATGGTCGAGGGGTTCCACATGCTCAAAGAGCGCTACGAACTCAAAGAGCGCTACGAACTCAAAGAGCTCTCAGAACCCAAAGAGCTTTCTGGATCGCTCGAGGATCCATGGTTCGGGAGAGGACTGCTCTCGGCAATCGCGCTGACTCGTCGACAGGAGGCGACCACGTGGCTCCTCGAGTTGGTCGAGCAGCGTCCGCGCGAAGCAGCGATGGCGCAGGCCGCGCTATGCCTTTCAGCACCCTCAGCTGACACCCTCGCTCGACTTGAGCAGCTTGGTCGTCCCTGCTCGCGATGAGTAGACAGGAGGGCAAGTGAATCAGGCAGTGAGCTACTGGCAAGACATGGCGTCAGGGGTAAGCCGGCCTTCAGGCACACTTCACAAGCCGCGTGCACTTTCAGGAATCAGGAAACTCCAGACATCGCCACCCAGGGCAGAGTCTGCCAAAGACCGTTCTTGCGCGCTAACACTACCCAGGTCCAATTCCCACACAGGCCGCCGCAGTACAGGCCGATTTGGGTCATGGCCAGAGTATGCGCCTTGTTGAAGTACACCGCTGTAAAGCTGTGCATGCCCGCGGCGCCATCGAACTCCTGTGGCGTGGGCGGCGCTTGCATGACGTTGTCTCGGGCTGGCACGAAGCCTGAGACACGCTTTGTGTACCGCTCCTGACCTTTTTCATCAAGCAATATTTCCAACGTTTGCTCGTGCAACTGTTTCGCGGCACTTGCACGAAGGTCGGACTTCTCTCACCATAACTCCGCAGCGGCTACATTGATTCGTGAGGGAGAGACCGAGTACATACAGCTTCTACACAGCTGAGAAGCTAACGAGCTGGCTCAGAGGCTCCGCCTCTCGCGCGCGCAAGGGGCGCCTTCATCTTCCGCGCTGCGCTTGTGCAGACCAGCCGGTAGCTGCCTTCGGGAAGGAATCCGCCCTTGCACTTGCTACCTCCGCAGGCGTGGGCCTGGGTCAAGGCGTGTTTGAAAACAAACACAGGCAATCCACTCCAAAGCCGAGGCCAGACCCATGAAGAAGTCAGCCAGCAGGAAGATGCAAGCACGAATCCAACCTCTACGAAGGCATCACCGGTTACTAGTGGTAAATGGAGACGGCTTCTGCTGTTATGCACGGGTGAAGTTGCAGTATCGTTGTTCGATGGTTGCATATTTCGGGCGATTAGTGGATCGAAGGGACCATCCGATACGAGTCTGCTTCCGCCCACCCGTTCCGGAAATCGCCTTAGCAGCTGGTTACCTTGATCGGGCTGTGTCCATGCATCTTAAAGGAGAACAACAAGAAGCTGAGGCGTTGATCGCTTTGGCAGACAAACCCGAGATTCGGCAATGGACTGAGTCGATTTGGGGAAAGGACAGCCCTTATGTACAGCGCAAAGCTGTGTGTGGCACTCCGGAGGTGCGACCTCTTGTGCAGCGTCATGTTCGCATGCCGACATCTGCGGAGATACTCGCGATCCACCAACGCGATGGCTTCAACTGTCGCTTTTGCGGTATCCCGGTGATTCGCAAAGAAATTCGTCAGAAGTTGGCTCAGGACTACCCGAAGGCGCTCCCCTGGGGAAGAACTAATATCCTTCAGCATGCCGCTTTTCAAGCGATGTGGGCTCAGTATGACCACGTTCTGCCTCACGCCAGAGGCGGTGACACTAGTTTGGACAATCTTCTACTCACGTGTGCACCTTGCAACTTCGGGCGAATGAATTCAACGCTGGATGAAGTTGGCATACAGGATCCGAGGCTTAGAGCAATCAGGCCTTCGACATGGGACGGATTAGAACGTTTATGCAGACTCCAAGTTGGGAACATTCACGTGTAATACAGCGCCGACATTGTCCGGTAATGGAACGATCCTTTCTGCTTGCTTCGTTCGATAAGAAAGGGAGAGTTGCTTCACGAGCAATCTGTCTGATCTCTGACCAGAATTCTCATTAAAGTTGGCCGGGGCAGATCGAGAGAAGCCTGATCGCAATCAACTTCTGGCATGGGCAGCTCTTCCGGCTGCGGTGTGGCATGGAAGTACTCCGCGATCTTCTGCTTATCACTGCGACGACCATATCGACCGCACATGAGCTTTCTCCTGCTTTCACTACAAATCTGCGAGTAGAGGCGTAGGATGCCCGACATCTCCTGCGCCTACTCGTGCGAATGCCTAGCGGCACTTGCACGAAGTCGGGCGTCTCACCATAGCTTCGCTGCGACTGTCGGTTCGTCAAGGAAAGACGGGGTGCATGCAGCTTCCACACAGCTTCGCATTCACGGTTCGCAGCGGCTTGCCGCACTGCGCGCAGGGAGGCCCGTAGTTCGCCAGCCGGTGGTGCCTCGCATCATTCACATAGCGGTCATCGCCACATGTCACTTCGGCGTAGCGCTTCCGGACCGGCTCGAACATCTCACGCACGGGAGCTTGAGTGAGGGTGAGACCCTGCTCGACCCGTAGCTTCTGCACGGACCGAAACGCCCCGTCGTAGAGCCTCGCGAGTTCGCCAAACTCAGCCTCATCCAGCATGGGCACATCCGCTTTGCAGCGCCAGCACCAGAGAGTCTGCATATAGGATAGTTGCGCAAACCGCCGCCACACACAAGGCCGTGCGGCCCGGCAAAACAGTGTGCTCGACGAAAACGGAAAGGTTGAGCAGGATCTGCTTGCGAGCACTCAGCGGTGAGTGCTTCCGGCATACCTCGGAAGCCAGCTGCTTGTCCGACTGATGGCCTAGGGCTCGCTATACTTCGCCGGCTTGCCCCTGTCGGCCGAAGCTCACTTCGCATGGAAAACAGAGCTCGATCCGGACGGCTCCAAAAGGCCACCACTCGCCCGGACTTTCATCATGCCCTCGAAGGCAACGTAGATGATGAACATGCCCAGAAAACAAAGGAGAACGAAGCGGCAGGCGCCCACTTTAGTGAAAGGCTCTTTCATCACGGCTCCTCCTTACGATCTTCGGATGCGCTCAGTGCGGTGCCTTCGCTGAAGTCGCGTTCAGCAGGTACCTCTCGCCCTCGGGACAACTTTGCTCTTCGCCATATATTCGCCATTCCGGTACACTCCAGCCATGAGCTTCCACGGAGCTGCGGTACGCCTCGCCATCGTTGTGACCTGCTAAGGCTGCCAAAAGGCCATACCGACGGGCGAGCGCTCGATCCCCGACAACTCAATCGCCGTCCGCTGCCCCGTTTGCAACGAGCATCGGCAGTATCGACCCACTGAGCTTTACGAGGGACGGCTTTCCTTCGGGCTGATTCAGGGCGGCAAGCGGTGAGAGGGGCCAAAAGCCACTGGCATGCCGGATGCCAGAAATGCCGCCAGCTCGTGTTCGTCGCGGCGTCCAACGGGGAGCAGCCGGTTCTCCCCGTTCAGCCCAGGCATGCCCTGTGCCTTCATGCTGGCAGCTACGAGCCTTTGGTTCTTGTGCTGCACTCGGGCTATGGGACGATCTACTACCCGCCAGAGCGCAACCTCACGGACACCACACTGCTCATCGCAGGCTTTCTGGCCGCCATTAAGCTCGCGAGGGTACCCGAGGCTGAAACCGGAGCAAACAGCCCCAGGATTCTTGCAACCATCGCAGAGAGCACGCGGCTCGCCAGGATCATCGTAGACAAGCTCCCACAGCACTGAACCCACAGCAGAAGGAGACAACCCATGGATGCAGACGATCTTTGCCTCAAGGACGAAGAGTGCGCAGACTACGAAATCGGGGTGGAAGACCATCTCTTGGGGGTGCCATTCGCAGACGAGAGATCCGACGCCTGGAAGCGTGGGTGGAACGCTGCAAAGCATGACATCGAGTTAGAGAATGCAGACGAAGAGATCGAGTTCTAACAGTCCAGGATCTGGGCCAACACCCAGATGTGTTTGCACACCAAGAAGGCCTCAGTGCACAAGGGGCGCCGACTTCTGAATAGTATGCGACGCATGGCTCTGTTGATTGTTTTCTCCCTATCTTCGATGTCGGCCTCGCGAGGAAAGCCGAACCGGCTCCTCGTCCCGCGACTCCCGCAAGACAGCGAGAGCTGCTCGCAACTCGATAAGACGCGCATCAATCGACCTCGCCACCTCATCAAGCGGCAGCTCGCGTTCGGGCGCAGATGTCGGTGTCTGCTTCAAGTGGGGCCTGCTGATCTCAAGTCCGGGCATGTTGTCTCCTTGGCTGAATGGCAGAACTGTACCACAGTATCCGCTACTGTGCATGATCTGATGTCGAGCGTACCGGCAGAGCGATCTCTGTGTTCCTCCACGGTCCGCCGCCTTGCTGCGAGCTTAAGATGGCGAGGGGACCTGCGAATCCTTCAGGAGTCAGATCCAAGTATTTGTCAATCGCACCCAGCCCGACGTGCCCCATGTAGCTCGCGAGTGCCGGAAGCATACGATTTAGATCATCCCCGGATCGCATCCATGCCTGGATGCGATGTACCGCAAAGGTCGTCCTTAAATCCGATACCCGTGGCTGCTGGATGGTAGGATCTCGCGATCCAACCTCCGCAATCCTCCGCAGTCGGCTGAAGCAGTGGGTGACTTGCCAGGATTGAATGGGCTTCCCTGTTTTATCTGCAAACAATGCGCCACTTCCCTTCGGCGCTGTGGGTCGTCCGCGAGCGAACTCCCCTAACAGGTTCCGCAAATCGACGCCGATTGGGAGCTCCCGGCGACGGAGATATCTTCGATTGAAGACACTGATTGTTTTCCCGTCGAGATCGACATCCGCATTCTGAAGATCGAGAAGTTCACAGGTCGTGATTCCGGTAGCGTAGAGGACGATCAAGTACATGCGAAGCGTTTCTGCATCCACCAGGCAGTTCGCTCCTGCCTGGCATTGAACCGTTGCGCGAAGGAGACGCTGGATCTCCGCTGTCCTGTAAACATAAGGCCTTGTGGTCGGACGTCTGCGCACTGGACGAGGAGGCATGCCTAGATGCTCCATCTCGCCCTGAATGACCCAGTAGTCGAAAAATCTTCGGAGGCGCAAGTAGTTGTCGTGCCATGTTGCCAAGCCACTCAAGGGAGATCCGAGATAGGTTGTTACATCGTCGGTTGTGACATCTGCCAAGTCGGCATCTCCAAGATACCGGCTAAACCTTAGGAAACGACTTCTCGCGCTCGCGTGCCGGAATCCGGTTGCTTGCTTATGGATCACATACTTCTCGA
The DNA here is from genome assembly GCF_003858395.1 of Acidipila sp. EB88. Taxonomy (GTDB): domain Bacteria; phylum Acidobacteriota; class Terriglobia; order Terriglobales; family Acidobacteriaceae; genus EB88. The sequence goes on from NZ_QWEV01000001.1 coordinate 57,638, forward strand.
TGGCTTCGCTCAACTTCATCGCAGCTCTCGCAAACTGAACTCTGCCACTTCCTTCACGGAGGCTTTTGACGCTTTCGCGTAGATGCCAACAGATCGGCTGCCTCGGTGTCCCAGGAAACGCGCAATCTCGCCCATCGAGATCCCCTCTTCCAAAAGCTCTGTTGCACAGGAGTGGCGTAGAGCATGTGTGCTGTACAGTGCCGATTCGATATGGAGCTGCGTCATGCGGCCTGCGACGATGCACCGCAAAGACGAATGTGTGGTCGCTCGAAATGGAGGGTGCAATGTCACAAACACATTGCGGCATTCACACAGAGGGCGACCTTTGCTCAAGTAGGCGACGAGGGCCTCTCCTACCTCGGTTGTGATCATAAAGTGCTGCGTACGCCCTCCCTTGGCGCGCACGATTGTGAATGTCCCGTTCTCCAGGTGAAGATCGCTCAGCAGGAGGGACGACACTTCGATGCTTCTAAGCCCGTAAATAGCGAAAAAGAAGAGAACCGCCCTTGCGCGTAGATCGGCCTGTCCGTCTTTGGTGCTTACCTCGAGCATCCTTCTTACGTCGCTCCATCGCGGGCCCTTCGGAAGGGGGTCCCATCGTACCTGAGATGGTGAATGGATGCTCAACGAGACGAGTGACGGCGTCCAGCCCTTGCTTTCTGTGAACCGGAAGAAGCTGCGAAGAGTGCGACACACAGTTGCAATCGCCCCAGGCTTCATTCCAGCTTGGACGAGTGTCTCAATGTATGCGTCAACGTCGATGGTCTTCACATCTTTGAACAGGGAGCAGCGCTTCCACGCCCAGCCGAGAAATCTGGAGACGATCGACTTGTACCCATTCACGGTTGCCGGCGTCATCGCCCTTGGTCCGGAAATATACTGGATGTACTCAGGGAGAACACGGCCGTACGGTGGAGCTGCTGGCATTGCCAAGGCTAACGCATTGTGAAACCGCAGCCAGGCAGTGGCTGTTCGGATAAAGGCGAGTGAGACTCCGTTGTCGCTCGCTTTCCGGTGCCAACCTGTCTCACTTACCCAGAGCGCGCTGGCACTACGAATCGCAAGTGGGGTCGTGCCTGAGAGGCAGCCATTTCCGAGGTGCTTGATCACGTTCAGCAGCATGCCCGCGACTACGCGAACCCTGTGGAGGTGTGTTCCTTGTCCATGGATGTGAGAGAGGTAGGCGTCTCTTTCCTCGAAGAACGGTGCTTCCAGGTGACGCCCACGTGCAAGTTGCTGTGTGAAAAGGTCTTCGAGCACGGAGCGCATCTCTCCCAGATTTCGATTGATTCACAACGTCACAGTCCAGTGCCCTATCTTGCGGAGGAAAACGGCGTTGTCGACAGTCCGATGTCCCTATGATCAGCCATCGACAACGTTGCGACCGCAAAACTGCGAATATCGAGAAATGGACACTTTGACTCAAGCTGTACAAGCTATCGGGCTGGGGACAAGCAGCAGATTGCTGAGCGCTTCCGAGTGGGGTTCTCAGACAACACGCTCTACGCAGCTCCTGGCTACAACATCGCCCCAACCACCACGCAGCCGGTGATCCGTCTGTCGCGCGAGACGGATACCCGCGAGATCACCCCGATGCGCCGGGGCCTTGTCGGCCACAACGCGAGCGGCTCTGATCCAAAGCGAGGCACCTTCAACGCGCGTTCAGAGACCATCGAGAAGAGCCCGCTTTGGCGAGTTCCCTTCCGCCGGCCGCGCTGCCTGGTTCCACAGTCCGGTTTCTACGAGTGGTGTAAGCTCGAGCGCAAGGCTTTCGGCATCGGCGTCAAGGATGCCTCTTTGTTCGCCTTGCTGGCCTCTGGGACGCCTGGCAGGACCTGTCTGACGGCTCGTGGCTTCAGAGCTTCACGATCGTCACCACAGAGGCGAACGAGCTCATGTCCGCGGTGCACGATCGCATGCCGGCGATCCTACGGCATGAGGACTACAGCCGCTGGCTCGATCGCGAGAAGACAGAGCAGCCGTCCGTCGATCTGCTTCGGCTCCTTGGGACGCGCTGATCCAACCTTGGAGAAGGTGCTTGGCCGTAAACCGATGAGCCTGGATCGGGTGCTCGCACCTTTTCTGACGAGTGCTGGCCGATAGGATTCATTCTGTATAGTCGGCCTAAACGAGGAACTGCTCGTTTCGGAGTCGCGACGCAACGCTTGGTGGCCCACTGAGTTGGGTCACGCTTGCATTCGCTTCTCGCCGGCCCGCAGATTGCAAGTCTGCTCACACTTGGCCAGCATCTCCGAAGGCCTCCTAAGAGAGCCGGTAGTGTACCGCTGCCGGCTTCTGTATTGACGTCTAGATGTACTGGAGTAGGGTCTCGTGTCTGCCAGCACTAGAGTTCAGGCAAGAGAATGATCTTGCCATGAGCCCTCTTACTCATGCTGATCTCTGCCGCCGCGCGCCAATCGTCGAGAGAAAATGCTCGTGAGACTGGAATCGAGAATCGCCCTTCCGCTGCTAGTTGTGCGTAGTGGCCGAGCACGTCGTAGCGAAGACTGCCGCCCTCTCGCCATGCCGTGCGCACACCGAGATTTTCTTCGTCCCGATCGGCAAAGCTGTAAACCCGCTTCGGATCCCCGCCCACAATCTTTACCAGATCAGGCAAAGTGCCTTTCACCTGCGCGGTATGCACCGCAAAGTCGGGCGACCCACCTGCAAGTTCGCGGACTCGTTCGACCATCCCTTCGCCATAAGGAGTCACCTTGGCTCCAAGTTCACGCAGTCGTCCAGCGAACGTTTCGCCAGCCGAGGCGATCACATGAGCCCCGCGCAGCAAAGCGATCTGAACAGCCGCAAACCCCGTCATCGTTCCGCCGCCGTTGATCATCACTGTCTGGCCGGCGCTCAGTGGCAACAGGTCGATGGTGCGCGCCGCCGTCTCGGTCGCCATCGGTAATGCAGCGGCCTCGATCATGCCCAATCCCTCCGGGACAGGGAGAAAGACTTTCAGAATGGCATATTCAGCAGCACCGCCGGTTGTGTAGTTCATGTAATCAGGAACGCCGAAGACAGAATCGCCGACCTGGAAATGGGTCACGCCTTCGCCGAGAGCGTCCACGACGCCGGAGACATCAAAGCCAATACCCTTCGGTGGAGGGCCCGGAAGGAGGCCTTCGCAGACGACCCAGTCCGCTGGGTTCAACGCGCAGGCATGCACACGCACGCGGACCTCATCATCTCCTGGCACTGGAACCGCAACATCTTCCAAATTCAACACGTCGAGCGGCTTGCCGTAGTTTTTTAGAAAAAGTGCTTTCATGACCATGCTCCTTCACGTAGGCTCGTTTGTGTCAGTCACAGACGCTAAAACCCTACTCGCTGACAAATACCACATAATGTCAGTCGCTGACAATGAATGAGGCCATGCCGAGAAACGGGGAAAAAGTAAGAAAAAGCCTTCAATGGGCTGCGTTGGAACTCTTTCGGGACCGCGGCTACGAAGAAACCACAGCCGCCGACATCGCCGCCAAAGCAGGCGTGACAGAGCGAACCTTCTTTCGCCACTTTGCTGACAAGCGCGACGTGCTCTTCGACGGAGAAGCTGCATTTAGCGAGGCACTGACACAAGCGATAAGGAACGCCCCGAAAGCATTCGGCCCGTGGGATACACTCCTCTTCTCCTTTGGCTCGGTGAAGCAGATGTTCATCGATAACCGGCCCTTTACAGAGCCCCGACAGTACGTGATTGCAGCCACTCCCGCATTACAGGAACGGGCGATGGCCAAGACCAGATCTCTAGTCACCAACGTAACGTCGGCACTCTGTGAGCGAGGTGTCTCAGAGCCTGAAGCGAACCTTGTGGCCTGGATGGGCATGGCAGCATCAAGCTACGGAGTTGCTGCGTGGTTTAAAGACAACTCCATGGGATTGGGCGAGCACATGGCGCAAGCATTTGAGAAGGCGAGTCGTCTGTCTCAATCTAATTTCGCCACGACGAAGACGACAGCAACGTCATCTGAGCCTCGAGCAAGAGGCAGGTGACGACGCCCCTAGCCCATTGTGGGTCAGGTAAGGTCACTACTAGTAAATGGGGTCTTCGGCAAGTACGGCTTGTCGAAATGGTGTGGTGAAGTCCGACGGCCTACGGGATGCAGGTGGCAAGATGGCAGGCAGCATTCAACCTCGTGAGCTTCGAGATCATTGCGCCTCCCTGGAAGCTGCCTGAGCCAGGCAAAACGAGTCAACGTTAGGTGTGCCGCGGCAGAATGGAAGACGGATAAAGCTTGCATAGATGGAATCAGAACCACAGCCTCCACACCTCGATGCACCTGCACGTTGAACGACATCGCAAGGCTGTCGAGGCGACGTCCGATCCATAAAAAGGTACGAGCGTCGGCGCGGCAACGGCATGCTTGGCCGCACGTTAAGCAGTGTCAACATGCCAGTCCGCGTTTTGACCCGATCCAACGTCTCGACGCCAGTCAAACGATCTGAGTTGACGCAGTGCCACAGCCGTCGTTCATGGTCGACACGACTTCGCGGAGCTTCATGAGTTCATCAATCACCTCAGTGCTGCCATAGTAGCGCCAGACTCTGCCCTTATCATCCAAAACCGCCTTGCCTCGCACCCGTATCCATGCCCAGGTTCCATCCGCACGTCTGGCGCGGCATTCATATTCGAGTGAAGAAGCTGTCGACAGGGCAGCTTCTGTTAAGCTGAGCACTCTCACCCGATCTTCTTCCGACAACGTGTCCAGATAGCCACGGTTAAGCACGGCTTCACGCGGGAAGCCGGTTAGTTCTTCCCACCTGCTGCCGAAATCCAGAATATTGCCTTGGTTGTCCATGACCCACGGAGTCTCGGGATTCAAATCCAGGAGAGCTCGGGAGCGCTGCTCGCTTTCCATGAGCATTATCTCTTTACGCTTTCGGTCCGTGATGTCGAGGACTGCGATGCTAAGACCGATCACTTCTTGTGCTTCATCTTTGGCGGGTTCACACGAAAAAAGAATGCATTGATCAGGCTCACCTTCAAGGAGGGAAGGGCGGATCAACTCACAGTCGTGCAAAGCCTCACCCTGGAGTGCTCGGCGTAGAAAAGGCTCATACATGGGGAACCACCTCGGGAATACCGACGCCACGGTTTGGCCGATCATCGTCAAGATGGGTGTTCCATCGATTTCTGACAACCTTCGATTTACGCTTATATAACGAAGGTCCTTGCTGAGGTAGCAAAGGCCAACCGGAGCGCCATCGTAAATCGCTTGAAGTTGAGCAACACGCTCGACCGGTAAAGATTCCAGGCTCGAAAGGGCGAGGCGCGTACCCTGTGAGGCAGCTCCCGGAAGAACGCGGGGGGATACCGCATCGATAAAGCCACGAATGTGGTTCGCGGGCTGCGGCCTGCCATAGAAGTATCCCTGCACCACGTCACAGCCCAGATACAGAAGCAGGCTGGCTTGCTCTTCCGTTTCTACCCCTTCCGCGATTGTTGTGATTCCAAGGCTTTGTCCCAGGCCGACAAGAGCACCCACAATTTTTCGGTCCTGCCGCACTTGCGCGATCTCTCGAATGAAGCTTCGATCGATCTTCAGTCCATCAAAGGGAATCGTTTGAAGGTGCGCAAAGCTGGAATAGCCTGTACCGAAACCGTCCAAATAGATACCGCAGCCTAAGGCTTTCAAATCGAGTGCAATGGCTTGCACGTGATCGAGATCTTCGGTCAGGGCAGTTTCAGTTATCTCGACTACGAGGCGGCTCAAGGGGAACGTGTGTTTCTTCCCTAATTGTTGAAGTTGCGAGATGATGTCCCCCTCGCGTAGCTGCCTGGGCGATATGTTCACCGTTAAGGTAAACGACTCAGGGTGTACAGCAACGGACTGAAACGCATCCGCCAGGATCTGTTTAGTAAGGCGCGTGAGGAGCCCCGCGTGCTCAGCCACGGGGATGAACTCAGATGGCAGCACCATACCTCTCTCGGGATGGTTCCAGCGTGCAAGAAGCTCGAACCCTAGAAGCTGCCCGGTCCGTAGCTCCCTAAGCGGCTGGTAAAAGGGAGAGATCTCCCCTTGCTCAAGCGAAGCGAGTAGGCTTTTTCCATCTATAACCATGTGCCTCCTGACTCGAGCTATCAACAGTGGCTACCAATCGCCAGCCCTTGCACTCTCCGCCCACGGGTCACGAGAAAATCTGATATTCAGTCGCTGACCTGAGTTGCTAGCCGTCGCATGCCCTGATCAAAGTTCAAGTTTGTACGATGCCTGAAGGAAAAGCCAAGTGCCGGCGCTGGCAAGTCCACAGAGCTATAGAACTTGAGTCCTGACGCTCCGTTTGTCCAAAAAGCGACATTACGGCAAACATCATCCGACGACTAGGATCCTACGCAAATAGGTCGTGCGGCCCACGAAGACGTAATTGTTGGGCTTCTGCTGCGTCATGGGCAAAGATCGAACCCGAGCTCAAGCGTTTCTTCTTGCTCGAAGAAGTAGCTAGCCGCGCTCACCGCGATAAACACGTATTCGGAGCAAGCGAAGCTGTGCAGTCAAGTTGAGGATTCTAAGCGTCCTCTATACGTGCCAGAGCACACAGTGGCTGTGTACCCAAGGTCCTAGCTTCCCGAGCCGCCATGTTCATGGCATTCGCTGGGTTAACGCGAGACCTGTCTGTTTTGTAGCGAACGAATGAGTACAATCATGACACTTCGTGGCTGAGCAAGTCGCTCGTATCCCTCTCCGCGGATAGTTGTCGACGTGGCAGCACAGCATCCTCGGCTCGCAATGGCTCAGGAGGGCCGCATTGTGAATACCCGTTTCGAAAACCGCCTCTTGCAAGCCTTGGATGAAGACTCCTTGCAGCGGCTCGACCCGCAACCGGTCTCCTTCGAGCTGATGCGCGACCTCGAAGTCATGGGCGGCCCGATTCGCTACGTTTACTTCATCGAGGAAGGCCTGGCCTCGATCACCACCACGTTCGACAATGGCTCCCAGGTGGAAGTTGGCATGGTCGGCTATGAAGGAGCCGTCGGCTTCAGCGCCATGATGGGCACCAAGCAGTCTCTCAACCGCGTATACACGCAGATTCCAGGGCGCGGCTATCGCGTACCACTTCGGACCGCAAAAGAAGAGTTCAACCGCTCTCCGCATTTCAAGACCGTGGTGCTCTGCTACGTACAAACCCAGCTCATCTATGCCATGCAGACCGCCGGCTGCAATGCCAAGCACAGCATTCAGGAGCGCTTGGCCCGCTGGCTTCTGGCATGCAAAGATTGCGTAAAGAGCACTCGGTTCTGCATCACGCAAAGCTTCCTCGCTGACATGCTTGGTACTGGGCGCCCCGCCATTACTCACGCCGCGGACCGTCTCAAGCAGGACAACCTGATCACCTACAGGCGCGGCATGGTTGAGATCCTCGACATCGCCGGCCTTGAAGCCCGGTCATGCGAATGCTATGCCATCGTCCAGAATCATCTGAATAACTTCCTGGAATACGACTCCGGCCAGGCTCACGCCTGATCAAGCCGCACTTGCATGTAGAGCTTAAGCGTGCGTAGGCTCTCGCTCCTACTCTCACCATCGGCCGGTTCAACCATGCTTACCGTTAGCAGAGCGCACCGCAAGGTGGGCTCTGCGCGTGAAACTGCTGCAGCACTAGCGAGTTGGTTTCATTACATCTTCGAAGAGAGGAACCAGCTTCGCCGCAGGCTTCTTTGAGCTGAAATCTAGCTGCTTTTGTTCGTGGCCTTCAGGATGCTGCTCACGCCATAGTTGCAATAGGAGCGGCGGCATAACCGAAAGAACCGCCTTTGTACGGTGGATCTTGGCGTGGCAACTAGGACAAAGAGAGAGCATCAGGTTCATGACCGACTTGCCGGGTACCCGGTGGTGAACGATGATCGACCGCTTGTCGCGACCGGAGGCATCACACACGCGGCATCGGTAGCCGTCACGTTCTAAAACAGCTTCACGCAACCCACCGAAATACTCCTCATCCTGCCGCTTCAGCGTGTAGCAGGTTGAGCACAGGCCCAAGGCCAGGACCTTCGGATTCCCACACGGACAATGCATGACCCTTTGAACGAGGCGTGTCACTTCCCCGCCCTTTCAGCTTTTGCCTTTGCCCGTCCGATGTAGCGGTAAACCGTCGTCCGATCTAACTTGAACTCACGCGCCAGAGCGGCTTTGCTTTCTCCCTCGCCCAGGCGACGGGTCAGCTCAGCCGCCCGATCCGGTGTCAGCAGACGCTTGCGGCCTTTGTAGACCCCATCCCGCTTCGCAAGCTCGATTCCTTCTCGCTGGCGTTCCCGGCTCCACGCCACTTCGAACTCCGCGAACGAGCCCATCATATGAAGGAGCAGCGTTGCCATCGGCGAGTCGTCGCCGGTCAGTGTCAGGTTTTCTTTGATGAAGCGGACGCCGATCTTGCGCGAAGTCAGTTCCCCAACCGTCTTTCGGAGATCCACAAGATTGCGGCCGAGGCGATCCATCGAGTGACAAACAACTGTGTCGCCTTCCCGAACGAACTTCATCAGGGCTTCGAGTTGCGGGCGTTGAATGTTCTTGCCCGAGGCTTTATCCAGGAACACGCGATCCAGTGTCAGCCCTTCGAGCTGCCGACTCTCGTTCTGTTCAAAGCTGCTCACCCGCACGTACCCCACCGTCTGTCCCTTCGAGGGGTGATGTGTCGCAATAGGCTTTACTACCTTCGGCATTCACTGTAGCATAAGCCAGAAAACAACCCTATGCCACGGTATTTTCGTGCAGACCTGCAACGTGGCGATACGGTATACCCGAACGAACGACGCTACATCGTTTAAAGCTTCGTGAGCACAAGTACCCCCACTAACATTGTGAGCAAGCCGGACAGATGAGCGGCCTCGCATGCCGAAAGCCTGAATTTGAAAGAGTCTATGAGCCAGGAAGATCACAAGATTGATGCAAAAGATCGAGCCGTATTTGACGTTCTCAATGAGCGCAAATACACAGTGGACTACTTCCAGCGCGAATACAGCTGGGAGCAGAAGCATATCGAGCAGCTGGTAACGGATCTCACGTCCAGCTTTCTGGAAGCGTACACCCCCGGCGACAAACGTCATGCCGTGGAGCACTACAACGTCTACTACCTCGGTCCATTCGTTGTCAGCAGCAAGAATGGCACGAAAAGCATCATCGACGGGCAACAGCGCCTTACGTCACTCACGCTATTCTTGATCTTTCTAAACAATCTGCAGAAGGAACTTGGGACAACGGAATCCATTGAGCCTCTAATTTTCTCTGAGAAGTTCGGAAAGAAATCATTCAACATCCAGGTCGAAGAGCGTAAAGAATGCCTCGAAAAGCTCTTTTATGAGGGTGCATACACGGTCAAGGATGAGGATGATGCCTCTACTGTCAACATGACTGTTAGGTACGCCGATATAGGCGAAGCCTTCCCAGAGGAGCTCAAGGGAAAGCCATTCGCTTACTTCCTCGACTGGCTGAAGTACAACGTCATCTTGGTGGAGATCACCGCTTACTCTGACGACAACGCTTATAAGATCTTCGAATCGATGAACGATCGCGGTTTGAATCTCACATCAACCGAGATGCTGAAGGGTTACATTCTTTCCCGCTTCACTGAGGCCACAGACCGGGACAAGGCCAATCGTTTCTGGAAGACCTCAGTACAACGGCTACAGCAATACAACAAGGACGAAGATCAGAGCTTCTTTCAGGCTTGGTTCAGGAGCCAGTACGCAGACACAATACGCCAAAGCAAGGCTGGCTCTTCAAACGAAGACTTCGAGAAGATCGGAACACGTTTTCACAGCTGGTTCCGTGACAACCTCGCAAAGGCGGTTCTCCACCCTGACTCGCCGGACGATTTCACTCGAATCCTCCATGTTGAGATGAAGTTCTATCTGGATGCTTATTGCTCGATACTCGATGCACAGAAAGAAGAGAAAGAGGGCTGGGAGAACGTCTTCTACCACTCTCGTTGGGGGATCGCCGACTCACTGGCTCATTCGCTAATGCTTGCTCCTCTCAGGAGTACTGATTCGATTGAAACGGTCAAACAGAAGGTTAATGCCGTGGCACTCTATCTGGAGACTTTCGCTGTGCGGCGCTCGATTAACTTCCGCAAATTCGGCGCAAGCTCCATTCGCTACACCATGTACTCGCTCGTCAAAGAGATTCGCGGCAAGACCTTGTCATCATTGCGGTCTACGCTTACAGCCAAATTGAGAGAGATGCCCGAGAAGTGGGATGGTTTCTCAGACTTTCGACTGCACGGGATGAACCGTGCGTTCGTCAAGTTTCTACTCTCCCGGATCACGGGATTCATTGAGCAACAGGCGGGATCATCAAGCAACTTCTCAACCTTCTACGTTAGCCCTGGAAAGAAGCCTTACGAAATTGAGCATGTGTGGGCAGACAAGTTCAGCGTATATAAGAACGAGTTTGACCAGAGGCACGAGTTCGACGCTTTCCGGAATAGGTTAGGCGGCTTGCTCCTCCTTCCGCAAGGGACTAATCAGTCCTACGGAGCTTTGCCATATCCAGAAAAGCTAGAGCATTACCTGAAAGAGAACCTGCTGGTGAAGTCACTCCATCCAGCTGCGTACAAAAAGAACCCCAACTTTTTGTCGATGATGGGCACTCTGGACCTCAAGTTCAAAGCACACAAAGTATTTAACAAAGCAGACATAGATGAACGTCAAGAGCTAATGAAAAGCATCTGCCAACTTATTTGGGATACGAATTAGGACGTAATGCAACGGTCTCCCAAAAGGCACCTACGCTCGCGTCTCATAACGGCGTCCAGTGACAACACGGCGCCAGAAGCCGCAAAGCAAAGGAAAAAGGAAGCCGCGCGAAGGAGTGTAGATTGCATCCTTGGAACGCGCTTCGAAGACGAGCAAAGCGAGAGCACCCAAGGTACGGCCGAGGATGCAGAGGTTGTTGACTCTCCCGCGAAGCACGCACGCAGGCAGCATGATCAGCCATCGTCCGAAAGAAAGCATGCATGGCCAGGGCTCTTTCCTAGCCGTTTCTTTGTGGTCCGCAAAGAGAGGATCACGCGCCAGCAGGCGCGCAGGGCCTGTCTCCTGCCCTGCACCGACCCTCGCTTCCCTCCGTTCGCATGCGCCACGTGCTGGGCCGTTCTGATCATTTGCTTTGTGAAGGTCGGTGCACGTCACACCGGCTCGGTCCAGCCTTGATGGCGAACTAGGCGGCAGCGCGTAAGGTCTTCTTCGCAGCCTTCTTCTGAGCAGCCCAACGTTTACGCTGCGCTTCTGCAATGCGCGCTCGTCCTTCCTCACTCATCGTGCTCTTCTTGCGTGCAGGCTGCGTGCCAACCTTCTTCGCGACACCCTTGCTCTGGGTCGTTCCGGCTGCCTTCCGTGCTGTTGAAGCAAGCGCCTTGCGGGCTTCTTTGAGAGCTGCTATCGCCTGGTCGATCGTAGAAAGTAGATTTGTCTTTGCCATAGGGGCTTAGAGTAACCCATGCCGAGCAGCTGGACGTGCATAGGCCTTACGCACTCTGGGCCTTTAACAACCACGGAACGGAATTCTAAGCAGAACGAGGAGCTTGTTCGATGTCGTTGTTGCGCATCCCCCGTCTCTTGAGTCTTCAAGTTTGGACCTCCAGTCCAGGCTTTCGAAAGCGCAGAAAACTGTCGCGACCAGGCTTCCGCCGGCAGAAGTAAGGGCGGTCGTGGCGGCGGCCGAGGCTGCCGGCCATAGCTGCGCGGAGTGGATCCGCGAGGCGGTGTTGCTCCACCTGAAGCGGCCTGCGCGGAAGAAAACAGCGACTCCGGACCCGACCATTCTGGCCGAGTTGATGGGCCTGCGGTCTATCGTGCAGAACCTAATCGCCGCTGCCTCCGACCTTCCCCAGGAGACCGTCCAGCAGATTGCCAAGCATGCGGACTCGATCAAAGAGGGCAAAGCCGAGGAGATCCTGAAGCGGCTTGAGCATGCTCACCCGGAGGCGAAGTAGGTGCCCCAACCACTCAACTTCGGACGACGGGACGTGGTTCTTCCATTTTTGGTTTTCGTGTTTCCCCTTGGCTGTTTCCTCTCCTACATGGCCTGGTTCTGGTTTCTGCTCTTGCCCCTGCAGCAGCAATACCTGCCGACCTATATGACGATGGCGGTGCCGGGAAGCCGACCGATGCCCGTGTGGTGGATCTGGAAGACAGGACCTAGGCGGAAACCCGTACTTGCCGACGAGGAGGATGTTGTTTTTGCTCCCGCAGTCAGGTGGAACCACTTATCGCTCGCCCTCTCTCCGGAAGCCGAGGCGAAGGGCTGGACCGGGCTGCTCCGCGCCCAGCAAGTCGGCAAATTGCGGGGAGAGAAAGCCTTTCTCCGAGATGGGATCTATGGGGGCGCAAGTGTCTCGCAGCTCCTGGTGACCCCGTCGTGTGGCCTGGCTCTGATCGTGCTGCTCTACCTCGTACTCAGTGGTCGCTCCGGGAGGCAGGCGCAACATGAGCAGAGGCATGGACAACGAACCAAAGGGCCGGAGTTGACCTCACCCTTGGCGTGGAACCGGATGACTAAAGCAGATGGGATCCGGTTCCGGCTGGCGGGGAAGCTCGGACTGCCGGGAGGAAGTTTTCGGATCCCAAAAGCACTCGAGTCGAGCCACATTCTGCTGATGGGAGATACCGGCAGTGGCAAGTCGAATGCCATCCGGCAGATTCTCCGCCAGGTCCAGCAGCGAGGCGAGTCCGCGATCGTGTACGACCCAGCCTGCGAATTTGTGCAGGAGTTCTATCGTCCCGAGCGCGGAGACTACATCCTCAATCCGCTCGATGAGCGCTGTCCTTTTTGGGACCTCAGCGGAGATCGAGACGGCTACGGCGTCGAGGATGCGATTGCCGCCGCCATGCTCCCGGAGAAGCCGTTTGATAATGGTTTCTTTACCGACGCACCGCGCCGCGTCCTCGCTGCTCTGCTCCGGAGACGCAGCTCGGTGCAGGACCTGCTTGCCTGGATGTCGGATCCGGAGGAAATCGAGCGCCGCCTCGCTGGCTCACCCCAGGCGGCGTACCTTGACCGAAAGGCCGGTCCGCAACGCGCCGGCGTTTTGTCCAGCCTGAACATGATCGCCGACAGTCTTGATCTGCTCCCACGGAGGAGAACGATCGGGCTTGGTTCACGACAAGTAAATGGAAGTACGAGCGAACGCGCTGGGTCTTCCTCACTTCGAAGCCAGCGTTGCGCGAGCGAATTCTACCGCTCCATGCCGCGTGGCTGGACCTCCTCATCCTGCGCATGATGGAGCCGTGCGTAAACGAGGCGAAGCCGGTGTGGTTCGTCCTCGATGAGCTGGCCAGTCTCAACAGGTTGCCGCAGCTCCACATGGCTTTGACCGAAGGCCGTAAGTACTGGAACCCGGTTGTGCTTGGTTTTCAGGGTCGAAGTCAGCTTGAAAAACGCTACGGCTAGGATGCCGAGACGATGCTCTCACAAGCCGCGACCAAGGTCTTCTTCAAGACCTCAGAACCGCGCGCGGCGAAGTGGATCTCGGAGACGTTGGGGGAGATCGAAGTCGAGCGGCTGAAGGAATCCCGCACGGCAAAACTCCTGAGCGGTCATAGCAGCTACACAATGGAGATCGCCACCAAGCCCCTCGTCATGGCATCCGAGATCGCGGGGCTTGCACCCTCAAGCGGGTACATCAAGCAGGAGAACCGCGTGATGCCGGTAAAGTTTGCTTATGTGCCGAAGCGGAGTCTTCAGCCAGTATTTGTGGAGCGGAAGACGATGGTTACGGAACCGAGATACTTGTCTGAACCCGTTGCGGGCGACGTGAAAATCCAGCTTTCCGAACCGAAAGAGGCAATCCCTGTAGAAACGCTCGCTGCTCCGCAGCCGGCGATGGCTACGGTCCTGGCCGAGCCGAACATCTTCCGCTCATCCAGCCCGAGCCGCGCAAATCAGCATTTAAGAAGAAAAAGAGCACGGCGCGTGACTGGAAGCCGGTGGATTGAGCTGTCATTCATCTGCATTACAATGGATCAGGAGAATTCTATGCCTGCGAATGCTCTTGTGCAGACCCGCATTGATTCCAGCGTCAAAGCCAAAGCGGCTGCCATCCTCGAAGAACTGGGAATGACCGTGTCAGACGCCGTACGCATCCTGTTGACGCGCACCGCCAATGAAGGTGCGCTTCCGTTCCCGCTTGCCGCAAACGCAGCCGCGCACGATGTATGGTTCCGAGCCAAGGTGCAGGAAGCCATCGACGATCCTCGTCCCGCAGTCGCGCACGATAAGGTGAAGGCCCGCTTCGCGAAACGCCGAGCCGCCGCACTGAAGAAGGCTAAAAGCAGCCAGTGAGGATCGAGTGGAGCCTCTTTGCGATGACCGACCGCGAAGCGATCTTCGACTACATCGAGGCGGACAGTCCACGAGCCGCTGTTATGGTGGATGACCGGATTGAAACGCAGGTGGAAGGCCTGATGCAGATGCCCGAGATGGGACGTGAAGGCCGTGTCGCCGGGACGCGCGAGTTGGTCATATCGCGGACTCCGTATATCGCTGCTTATTGCGTAGAGGGCAACATCGTCCGAATCCTGCGTGTTCTTCATGGCGCCCAACAGTGGCCAGAGGAAATGAGCGAAGACTCGAAGCGATAAATCCGCCTTACCATTCTGTGGAGTCAATTCATGCTGACGATCTCCAAACCACTCTCGGGTGGCCAGGCCCGGGCGTACCATGCCCGCGAGTTCGCGGCCAAGGAAGCGAACTACTGGAGCCGTGAGCAGCAGGGCCATAGCGAATGGCAGGGCAAACTCGCCCAGGAGTGGGGATTACAGGGAGCAGTTGGGGCGGAGCAGTTCGCCCACCTCACTGAAGGCCAGCACCCGCAGACACACGAGCAGATGGTGCGGCATCAGCCGGCCAAGACCTATGAGAACCAGTTCGGCAGGGAGGTGACTTCGGTTGAACACCGGGCTGGATGGGACGCTACGTTTTCCGCGCCGAAATCTGTTTCTCTCACCGCCCTGGTTGGTGGCGATCAGCGCGTCCGGGAAGCACACCGCGAGAGTGTTCGCGTCGCTTTGAGCGAGCTGGAGCGATACACCCAGGCACGGCTTGGCAATGTGAACGCGCCCGAGCGCACGGGCAAGTTCGCCGCTGCGACCTTCGAGCACGACACTGCGCGGCCGGTCGACAGCTATGCCGCGCCGCAGCTCCACACTCACGCTGTCATTTTCAACGTCACCGAGCGCGAGAACGGCCAGACGCGATCGCTCGACGCACGCAGTCTGTTTGGTTCGCAGCAGTTCGCAACCTCTGTCTACAGGACCGAGCTCGCCAGGCGGCTGCGGGATTTGGGGTATGAGATCGAGCGCGGCAAGTATGGCCAGCCTGAGATCAAGGGGTACAGCCAGGAGTACCTCGAGGCATCGAGCCCGCGCCGCGGGCAGATCAAGTCGCACCTGGAGGAGATCGGGCGCGAAGGGGCAGGAGCGGCACAGGTCGCGGCGCACAGAACGCGCGATTCCAAGGAGATCCAGTCCCCGGCAGAAGTGTTGCATCGGCACTGGGATCTCGCCGCACAGCATGGCCATCAGGCGGACTGGGTCGTCTCGAAGGCGCTTGCACACACGCATCGGCAGGAGGTGGACTCTCCCAAGATGGCGCAGCAAGCCATCACCTACGCCCGCGAACACGCCTTCGAGCGTGCGGCGGTGCAGGATGAGCGAGCGATCCTTCAGGCGGCACTGGATCGGAGCATGGGACAGGCGAGTGTCGCCCAGGTCCGACAAGAGTTCGAGCGACGGGTACAAGGTGAGTTCCGCACGGTCGAGCATGGACCGAAGTCTGCGGCCCAGCAGTACACGACCATTGCCATGGACCGGATGGAACGTGAGATCGTCAGCCGCATGCAGAGCGGGAATGCCCCTGGGCAGGGTCAGGCTTTAGCAGAACAGAGAGTTCGGACCGAGGTTCTCAGCCAACATCCGCGGTTGAATGCCTCGCAGCAGAAGGCGGCCGAGCAGATCCTTGCGAGCCAGGAAAAGATCGTTGGGCTCGATGGCGTGGCTCGAGCAGGCAAGACCACCACGCTTGCCGTGATCCGTGAAGGAGCCGAGGTCAACGGCTACCGGGTAGAGGGGTTTGCGCCGACCAGCCGCGCGGCGCAGAAGTTGGCAGAGGCCGGAATGGAGACCTCGACCCTGCAGCTTCACCTTGCCAAGGGGCAGAAGGCTGACACCGGGGAGAAGCGGCTCTATGTACTTGACGAGAGCTCGCTCGCTTCGACCAGGCAGATGCATGACCTGCTGATGCGCCTACAACCGAAGGATCGTGTTCTCTTGGTTGGCGATACGCGGCAACACGAGGCTGTCGAAGCCGGCAGACCATTTGCGCAGCTGCAGGAAGCTGGCATGCGCACCGCCAGGCTGGACGAGATTGTGCGCCAGCGCGACCCCGAGCTGAAGCGTGCAGTTGAGCAGCTTGCCCAAGGCCAGGTAGTGGATTCTATACATGGCCTGGAGCGGCAGGGCAGCGTGCATGAGGTATGCGATTAGGCTGAGCGCATCGCGGCCATTGCCAAGGAGTATGTGCGTCAGCCCGAGAACACCCTGGTCGTTTCGCCTGACAATCGCTCCCGCGGCGAAATAAACGCACGTATCCGCGCCGAGCTGCAGACAGAGGGTGTGGTCGGCAGGGAAGAGCGGCGCACAGACACGCTTGTGCCCCGGCAGGATCTCACCGGAGCAGACCGAACCTGGGCTGCGCGGTACCAGTTCAATGATGTGCTGCTCTACTCCCGGAGCTCAAAAGAGACCGGCATCCAGAAAGGCGAGTATTCCCGCGTAAAGAGCGTCGACGCCGCTGCGAACCAGATCACCGTCGTGCGGGCTGATGGAAGGAACGTGACCTACGACCCGCGCCGCCAGCAAGGTGTTTCCCTGTACCGCGACCAGCAGAAGGCGTTCTCGGTAGGCGACCGTATCCAGTTCACGGCACCGGCAAACGATCTCAAGATCGCGAATCGTGAGCTCGGTACGATTGAGGGTATCGGCCAGGATGGCCGGTTCGCTCTAAAGATGGACACCGGACAGCGCCTCACCCTCGACCCGCGCGAGCATCCGCATCTCGATCACGGTTATGCCGTGACGAGTCACTCTGGACAAGGGCAGACTGCTGATCGTGTTTGCATCCACATCGACACAGAGCTTGCTGCTAGGGATCTGCTCAACAACCGCATGGCGTATGTCTCTGTCTCACGCGGAGCGCATGATGCGCAGATTTTCACGAGCGACCGCCAGCAGCTTCCCCAGTCGCTTAAACGTGATGTGTCGCACGTGAGTGCGCATGTGCCCGAGCTGCGGCAGCCCGAAAGAGCGCCCGCACAAGACACATCGCATAGTCGAGGAATGGAAGTAGGGGTAGGTCTGCAATCTGCCCAGCTTTACTTCAAACAATTTCGGTTGCATGGTACTTGATAGACATGGAAGTGCCAAGAAGCCCAACGTACATGCTGCCGCCCGCAAGCAAGCCGACGTGGAGACAGCAAGGCTCTTCTGCAGAACATGATCCATTGCCTCTGGTCACAATCCCGGGGTGGGAGACGGACATGACGGATGCGCGACATTTGACTACATGCGCAAGCGCTAGCAGCATAAAAACAGTCTTATTAATGCGTTACTACCAATAAGGATAAGTCTGTATCGGAATCTCGGAAATCGTATCGGACACAGGGAAACGCATCAGCCGGTTTCCCGGCCGAGGTTACTTCCCACAAGCCGACTTGTCGTTACTGATCGATTTCTAACCCGCAATCTGTAGCTTTTCTGATTTCATGCCCGAAGGTCGAAGCCAGAAAGAGCTTTCATCGCAGGATGGGTATTGAATCCGCGTCGGCATCGCCCCTACAAATGAATTCTCTTGCTGCTTTTGATCACTTCTGAAATTCTTATCAGCACAACGACCACGGGCCTGAATCAGATATTTTTCAGGAGAACCTATGCAACTGCGCTTTAACGTAATGGCCGCGGCACTATCTCTCCTCTCTTCCCAATATATCAACGCTCAGGTCTCTACTGGCTGCGAAGCCCTTCTCGCGCAAGGGGTATACGACGGCATTCAGCAGACAGCTGCTAATAGCTCAGCTTCTTCCTATCACTCCGCTCTGTGTACCGGAACAGTGCAGCAATCCTCTGGCGGAGGTTCTGCTGGTGGAGGTGCGTCAATTGTCATTCCTGGCCTGAATATTCCGCTAGGTCTCAATTTCAACGACGCTCAGAACTTCCAAAACTCCTACAAGTCTTCGTTCTGTCACGGTCTTGACACGCATGATTTGAGCGACCAGAATCTCACGTTTCTCTCGAGCGTGGCCTCGCCTGTATTGGTCCAAGGCTACAACGCTTGCGTTGCATCAAGGCGCCAGGGGATACAAAGCAGCATCCTGACCGCACCCGATAATAAGTCCATCTCTTTTGAGGTCTGGTTCACGCCTACCATACACCCGAACGACTCGGCCATTACAGGCAAGATTTCCATCAACCCTGCAAGCAACGCGACGTGCGACAACGGGGTGCCGCAGAATACCCGTTTGGGCCTCAGTCACCAGACCATGGTGTGCACTCGCGTAGGCAATGAAGGCGTGACAATCATTTTGCCAACAAGTCAAGGTGACCTACGGGCATCATTACCTCCTGCACCTCCGCCTCCAAGTGCGACACAGGTAATAATGGGTGCCCTGCCGAAGGGCATTATTCTTCCGTGGTCTGATGCGTCAGTATCTATTCCAAACGGTTGGCATATTTGTGATGGAACAAACAACACCCCGGATCTCCGTGATCGTGTCTTCCTCCAAGGATCAGCTATTCCTGACGTTGGAAAGATTGACGGTAAAGACGACGGGTGGAGTTTTGGCATAACAGGAATGACCGGCAAGGCAGGCAACTCAAATAGTGATGGCTGGCGCATAGATAATAAGGGCCGTGGCGGTTCCCCCGGACGCGACTGGCACCGATCACACGCATCAGGTGACTGGAGCGACAGAGGCCGCGACTATCAACCTTAAGCATTACAACGTCATCTGGATCATGAAGATCGTCTAATCGACAGTCACTCTTTTTGCTTAGTCCTTATGCCCGTGGATGCGCGAGGTGATCAGCTTTAGGAGTTGCTATAAATTCCTTAGCTCCGGTTAAGGGGTTTTGCCCCGCTTGCATCAGGCCAGTGCGACGCTCCTGGTCGGGACAGCCCCGAACTGCTGTTCATCAAAGTCGGCAGAGGTCGAATCTTCGATCGATCGTCGGTGAGGGACCGAGGCCACCGCAGAAGAAACAACGCACATGCACAACAACAAGCCCTTTTTGTCGTTTTCCTGCGTCTTGTCTTTCTGTCGTACTTGACCCATGTCGGTTGGATGTTACGCGCAAAATTCCGCATGAAGTATCCTAAAAGCCTGTGCTTACCCCAGCTGCAGTTTTGATAGCCATTAAATACGTAAAGCTCGATTAGTAACGAGAAGCGCCGCTCACGCCAGTTGCCCGTTCTGCCTCACTTCGCTAGCGTACGATTTTCGAAGTTTGGTGTAGGGACCCCTAAACCTGCTGACGTCTCAGGTCGGTCAAGATTGCTGTATGGATAGCTGAGAGCTCTACGTCATCTACTCGCTTGGCTTTATTCGCAGGGACCCGATGACGAAGAAACTAAGGAACACCAAATTGGAGCTGGAGCGATTGAAAGCCTCCGGTCCAACCAGGCCATGCGCAACATTATTTCGTAAGTTGATCCCACGCCTATCGGTATAGAGGACCGTGAGGAATCGCCACATTGTTTCTCCGAGCACCTGCCTAACGCGCGCATCATTAAAGACATCTCCCATATTCTTAAGATCGGTGAGTCCCGGCTGCGTTCTCACTGTCTTCGTTACAGGTATTCCGATGCCTGCTGCCAAATTGCGAAGTGCTTCCTCCATCTGCGGTACGAGCACGTGAATGGCCTTCACCCAGTCTTCTCCGAGGTAGGCACCGAAACCTTCTCGGAGCAACTCTTTACGACAGTCGTTGAACAGCGGACATCTAAATAGAACGTCAATAATTTGGTCCGTAGTCGGGTTGTCTCTTAGCTTCAGTTCGGACAGGGTGTGATTCAGTAGGGGAAGCAAAATGCCTATGTATTGAGCCGTTTGACTCTGCAGACGCCCTTCTAGGTCTTCATCGACTGACCCGATCTGTGCTGTTGTCTGTCCACTCGGCCCAATCACCTGATGAGTAATCCTCGCGAGCAGAGGGGCTGTCTCAGACAAATGCTGCACAGTTTCCCGAACCTGCGCTGCCTTGGGGGCGAATTCATGGGCGATAAGGTACAACTTCGTACTGAGGTCGTCCCCTGCCAAGAGCCGGTCCACAGACTTCAGAAAGTGGTCTCTATCAAACGGAACTTCTACCTTAACGTGTTTGAGGTCGTCACCAAGCGTTCGTCCCTTTTCAGCGGCGACGAGCGAAAGCCTCTCCGCCTCCCCTTTTAATCCGGCTTGTTGGTATGCCTCTATCACAGGCTGCAGCCATGCAATTGCGAGTAAGGGCGCAGCATCCTTCGCCATCGTCTCGAAAGCATGCCCGTAAGCCAGCACCAGACGCTTTGTTTGCCCGGTGTCCTTATAGTGAGTGATCAAGCGCTGAGCTGCATACTGCGCAGCCCATGGATCAAACTCTTTCGATTCTGTCTGGCTTGTAGTGCGCGCAAGCATGAGTTCCAGATTCTTGATCAAGTCATCTTGCTGTGCGGGCGTCAGAAGCCCCTTCTGGCCGTAGAGGGAGTCAAAGGGGGCCAACCAGATGCCAGGCGCACCGGGTTTCCCGCTCCGCTCGCAAAAGTCGATTAGTTCAGACACAGCTTCGGTTTGCAGTTCCTTTGCATTGACTGTACGAGCTAGCGCCAATGCCCGCGTCAGTTGACGAACGCCTTCGATGTCGAGAGCGCGGCTTAAATCTGTGCTTGCATTCACTTCATCCGCGAATCCGCCTCGCCGAGCGTTCTCGATATAGGACTGTGCCGCGATCAAGGCGAATTCGTGCTGCCGCTTCTCTTTGGTGACGACTCGATCTAAATCCCAGACGCAGTCGGCATACCTAGCACGCATGATCGGGTTTTTAGTAATCTTCGCTCGTGCCTTCCAGTGAGCCACCGTCGCGCCATTGAGGTCCATAACGTTCGGCACTCTAAGGATGGATCCGTCTGCTTGGGTGAATTCCATCATCGGTGCGAAGTAGGTTCCCCACAAACTGTCCTCATCAGGCATTTCGCGGTACATGAAGGCTGAGTGCTCCGCAAGAAAGACAGCCCAAACCTCATCGTCAAGGTCACCATGATCTTTCCTGACGGCACTGAGCGCGTCGGCAACGGACACCTCCATGAAGGGATTTGTCCGAGATTCAAAGGACATCAAGACGGTGTGGATCCAATCTGGAATGTTCACCATTACTCCTAACGATCTGAAGATCCAAAGGTCGCGATTTCAGCAATCAAACTATTAATTCCTTCTCATCTCCAAAGAGTGGAACGAGCTTGGCCGCAGGCTTCTTCGAACTGAAGTCTAGCTGCTTCTGATCGTGGCCTCTGGGATGTTGCTCCCGCCATAGTTCCAAAAGGAGCGGCGGCATAGCCGAGAGCACCGCCTTGGTACGATGAACCTTGGCATGGCAGCTAGGACAAAGGGAAAGCATCAGGTTCAAGACTGACTTCCCAGGCACCCGGTGGTGAACGATGATGGAGCGTTTATCGCGACCGGAAGCGTCACAGCCGCGGCATCGGTAACCATCACGCTCCGGAACCGCTTCGCGCAAGCCCCAAAAATATTCCTCATCCTGCCGTTTCAGCGTGTAGCAGGTTGAGCACAATCCCAACGCCAGGACCTTCGGATTCCCGCAAGGACAATGCATCACCCTTTGAACAAGCCGCGTCACTTCCCCGCCCTTCCAGGTTCCGCCTGCGCACGTCCGATGTCGCGGTACACCGTTGTCCGATCCAACTTGAACTCACGAGGCAGAGCCGCCTTACTTTCGCCCTGTCCCAAGCGGCGAGTCAGCTCAGCAGCACGATCCGGCGTAAGCAAGCGCTTCCGGCCTTTATAGACGCCATCCCGCTTCGCCAGTTCAATTCCTCTCGCTGGCGTTACACCCTTTCGCTACGGGTGAGGCGGTCGTTCAAACTACGCTATGAAAGCTATAAAGCTATGGTGTGCCTCTTTGGTTATCGCTTTCGCGGCTACTCGGTGGTACATCACGCAATCTACACTGCCCTGATCGTCTCGCTCCTTACGCCCAAATCGAGCAGCCGCGTTCGGAGTGCATCGAACCGCCTCACAGCACGCGAGATTTCTACTTGCTGCTTTATATCGAATCCGTTGGCTGAAGCCGGGATTTCTACTTCGAGTTCACGGACTCGCTTGGCGAACAGCTTGGCTTCATACAGGAAGCCGCCTCTATCAACGGCCGCCCTCAAAGCGATTGCCAAGTAGTCAAGATCGATGCTTGCGTCCTTTATCTCAACGACTATGACGTCATCCGTAATGCCGCACCGATCTCTCCGGACATAGACTTTCCCGACGCTTGCCCCGTTCGCATTGACAGTGACAATAGGACGGGTCTCGATCGTTCCACCCTTCGCCTCCTCAAAAAATGACCCTGCTACAAACCCTTTCACTTCTCGTTCGGTCTTGAAGCAGCTGTAGATCGGAAGATTGCCTGGGTTGTCTCGAATCTCCTTGCCTGTCACGCGCGTTCCCGAGCGAACTTCAAAGTACTTTGCATCACTCATGCTTAGCTTCTTAATATCTCCAGACGTGAGTGCATTTAAGTCGGTTTTCGCTACCTCTAGATCGGCACTTATCTCTTCCAGTTCGGCTCGCGTCTCATCTATGAAGTCCATTCGGCTGATCGCCGAGTCCTTGTGGCCTAGAGCTACGGATTCATCTTCAGTCCAAAAGCGGGAAACATCCCAACGATCGTTCTCCGTAAACTCTACTGCCGGCACACTCTTGGCAATTTGGGCCCCATCCAATGCGCCGGTGACCCCATCGCTATGGGCAACGAACATCTTTGCTATCTTTTCGAGATCGTTATCAGCTGGAGTAGGAATGCGCTCCCAATTCAAGGTTTCGCCTATCGTGCTCGCTATTCCGCAGAAGACGTCCGGCCTGTTGTCGGCAGGACTGTGGCGTTTCTCCAGACCCAAGATGTAAGTTAATTGCGCTGTATTGAAGAAGGTATTGCGAGGAAGCGCGATAGATGCAAGGAGATTGCATTCATCCAGAATCCGCTTCTTGGGTCCTGGATCAGTGCGGTTGAGAAGACCCAGAGGTACGATCACGAAAGCTCTTCCACCTGGCTTCAGCGCTCCGGAGATGTATCGAAGGAATAGAGCCTCTACTCCTAATCCGCTCCGATCATAGTAGTCTCTAAGCTCCACTCCATTTACGCCCGTCCCTGCTTCGCGAACCTCATCCTTGTAGACGCCACTTCCTTTGGTGACGTACGGAGGATTTGTAAGGATGATATCGACCGTCTCTCGCGGAGGATTCTGTAGTGATCCGAGTGTTTCGTTGGTGTTCATCAGAACGAAAGTCTCGGCCATTAGTTGGTTCAGAGCACTTAAGGTCGTCAGCGGGTTCCGGACTGCTTCGGCGAAGTGGATCAGAGTGTTCGCTTTGGCTAAGATGTGCGTGTTCGCATCAACATCAACGCCGATGAGACGAATGCGTCTGCGTACTTGACCTTCACTGAAACTGGTATTGTTTGCAAGCGAAGGGACGATCAGGGGCGGTTCTAAAACAAATCCACCTACGCCGGCGGCTGGGTCGAGTACGATTGCGCCGTCCTTCAGGTTCTCTAGACGAGCCATTAGGATCATGGAACGAACAATGTTTCTCGGCGTGAAAAACTGTCCAAGCTTTTGCTGGCGCGCGCTGCGCTTGAGGAATGTTTCGTACAGGCGTAGCTTGAACTCGAGATCGATTGTCGTTAGCGGTCCAAAATTCTGGAACTCCCTTAGAATTTCCATGAAGATGCGGTTGAATCCAGCCAGGGTCACGCTCGATGATCGTAGAAAAGCGAATCCGTTTATCACGGAGGTCTTGGAAACGATTGTCTTCAAGCCAAATGTTGAGCTGACAAGCGGATCCACCGCCAGAGTATTGTCGGGGAAAAGACTCTTGATGAACGGTCGAATCTTCGAAACATAATATTCAATAGCTGTTACGCCTTGCTGCTCTTGAAACTGCTTCGGGTCAGTCAGCAGGCCGTAAAACCGGTAGGCATCCGGGAGAGACTTGAGGGGAAGATTGTCAGAGAGAAACTTCAGAACGAAGATTTCGACGAACGTTAGCAGGCATTGTTTGGGCTCCTCCTTAGTGGCGTGCCAGATCATCTGCCATACGGTGTCTGCAAGAGGAGCGGGATCTTTGGCCACTCCCGCATCTCCCACTATCAGGTTTGCTAACACTCCCGGACCGAAATCGCGAGTTTCGGGGAAGTAAACCACCTCTCCGGCGAGAAGTGATTTTTCGACGTCGATGTACATCCAGTTCGAACCATTGGAGATGGCCGCTATAGTGGTGCCCATAGCAGCACCTGCAAAAAGAGCCTGTTCGGCCGCTTTCAGAACCTCCTTCGAACTCCGAAGTTTAGTGGGAGCTTTTTGTTCGGCGTTCGCCACAACCCTAAGCTTGCCCGCGTCGCGTCGCAGGAAGACTCGGTCCGGCTTAGCATTACCAGGTTTCTTCGGTGCTGCATAGAGGGTCCAGGGGAAACTGACCGACTCGGGAATTAGTAGGTCGATACCTACAGCTTTCAGCTCCCGGACGCTGGTGCCACCAATGTTCATTGCTTCGAAATCGCCGAACATCTCTCCACGTAGCTTCCCGTTTACAAAGTAGTTCCGCTGATTCAGCTCTTCATTAGACATTGTCCGTTGTTCACCTTTTATGGAGGACCGCGACCGATCAGATTCGAACTGAATCAGCCGAACTCACTTCGATTAGATTGAAGTCAAGTCTGGATCGGGTTCTAGCGTGCCAGAGTTCAAGCCGGATGACCTTGCATCAGAGCAGATTGTTCGTCTCGATCCCACTCAGGAAGCTGAGATCGCCGGGTTGGCGCTTCAATCAGCCAGGTTGCGAGCGAAAGCAGACCTGCTCGAACGTGAACTTACTCTGACGCCGAAAACATCTTGACGGCCTTCATCTCCTAGCTGAAACGGCACCAGCTGGGAGTTCGACAAGCTAGCGGATGTATAAGCCGTGAGCTACCCCACCATCATGGTCGAAACATGGATAGATGACGTCGTAATATTTCGAGTCTCCATGTTCAAAATGACGATACATTGCATAAGCGACGAGATCTGCTAGTTGGATAAGCCGTGAAGCCCGTGAATCGAGAAACACGGGTACTTCGGCGAAGTTTCTAATTTTTCCATAGGTGTGACCACTGTGCTTGAATTCTCGGGCGAGTGTTTGTATTCGTTTTTCCGTTGAGCACTCATCAAAGATCATCAACCCACGATGTGTGTCCTGTTGCTTTAGATGAAGCCGCGTAAGATACATGTCGAAGCGGCTGCTTAGCTGCTCAAAAGCAACCTCAGACATCTCTTTACCAGTGTGGTTCTCCTTCTGGAGCACTGCGCCAATAAGACGAGGCCTGTGCTGTCGATCCCGTATCCCAACACTCAGAGCATCGATGATCGCCTGTTCTCGTACATCTCGCGGTTGATGTTTCCAGAAACCCTTGCCTGAGCGCATAGGGCTTCCATGAAGCTCCACAGTATACGGTTCTTCCTTGTTGAAGCGTGCTGCAATTTCGTTTAGATCTCGCTCAATCCAGTGCGTATTGCGCTCGAATACTGAAACACCGGCGAGTATGAAAAACTTTTCGGTGGGATTTCCAATAGCGCCGGATTCGTCAACGTACAGAAGGTGCATCTTTCCCATCCCAAAAGCGAAAGGGCTGCTCAGGAGCAGCCCTTTAAGAGATCGGCCAGGAGAACCGAAGTTCTACGCACCGCTAAAATGCAGCGCTCCCGACCCACTTCAGTATAGCTCACAATGACGATATTAAATCAAACACAAACCTGCCCGATTTGTGTTTGAACCTTGCGGCGCACCACACGTGGATCAGCTGATTGTTAGCTTGCACGCACCTTCGGCAGCTCATCCCACCGTGTAGTCCATCGTGGCGAGCGATGCTCAGCTCTGAGTTTCCAGGCGTCCTTTGACCCTGCCCCGAGAATGCGTACGGTATCACGCCCGAGGGTGGCATTGAGCTTATTCATGACCTTCCATGCCTGTTCTCTACGATCCCGATCCAGCTCGCCCCAGAGGGCCGGTTGCCGGATGGTTTCAGGCAGCAGCTCCGTAATCATAATGCCGCACTTTGAATGCCGAAAGCCGTCGCGCCAGAGCCGTTCTCCCAAGCGCTCGGCCAGGGAGATTACTTCCCCGGTGTCGTTGGTTGTTTCCGCGAACCGGGCCGGAGCACCGTTGGCATAGAACGGATCGTTGTTGAAGGTATTTGTGTGCATGAAGACGAAATATTTTCGGCGGCGACCCTGTAGCGCCGCATTTTTTCCGCCGCACGAGTAGCGTAGCTGGCGATGGCCTCCCGCATCGGCTGCCAGGAAGTGACCGGAGCCCCGAAGCTGCGAGTGACGGCGATTCCCTTCCGGGTCGGCTCTATCAGTTCCAAAGGCATGCAGGAGATCCCGCGCAGCTCGTATACCGTGCGGCCCCCGGTCACGGTCATAAGAGCGCGGGCGTCGTCCGGTTCGAGGGCAGCTAGGTGCGCCGCCGTCAGGATTCCAAGCTTCGCGAGCTTTGCGGCCGAGGCTCCGCCGATGCCCCAGACCTCTTCGACCGGCACGGTGGGTAGCAGCTCCGCCCGCACGCGGCTGGAACGCAGATCGCAGACCCCGCGATACTGCGGACGTTCCTTGGCGATGAAGTTGGTCACCTTCGCAAGGGTCTTCGTAGGTGCAATGCCAACACAGGTGGGGATGCCGACCCAGCGGTGAACGCGGTCGCGCAGCTCACGAGCCAGCGGCTCGACTTCCCTGCCGTTGAACTCGCTCAAGTTCAGAAAGCTCTCGTTCGGCAAACGGCTTCGTGAGCGTCAGGAAATCGAAATTGTAGGGGTCACGCAGAAGCTGATTCGCCATGTCTGATCTAGGCGGCGGGAGGGTTCTCTGAAAGTTCGAGAGGGTCTCCCCTTCCCTTTCGTGAAGTTGGCCAGAGATCATATGCACCAGAATGTTCTGGCTCCGACCATTCTCCAAGGCAGCGCGGAGGTACCACTCCCTCGTCGGCCGGTCCTTGACCCGGTCTAGAACGCGCAGATTGTGGCCCCAAGGCAATTTGGCAATAAGCTGTTGCAAGATTGTCGTCTCGGGCCAAGCCTCGGCAAACGTACGCATGTACCGGAGATTCCGCGGACTAAATCCTTCCACACCTAGAAACGACTAGGCGATGCGAGAGGTTGGTTGGCGATGGGTGGTCGGCTTCCCCGTGGACCGCCGAGATCGCGGTCAATCGGCGGGTGATGGTGGTAGGTTTGTGGGTTGCGCCGAGCGCGGCCAGGTAGAGGGCCCGTTGCCGGTTCAGCTGGGAGCGACTGGAGGCCGTGCTCCCCGCACCATGCCGCGAAGTGGCGCCAGTCCGCGGCATAGGCGCGGCGGGTGGCCGGGGATCTGGCGGCCCGCACGTACTGGTTGGCCGCCTCCGCCGTGCGCCAAAGCGGGTGCTTTGAGGGTTCAGCACTACATAGACCCACAGGGCAGAGACGTAAAAAGAATGCACCCTGTCCGCATTTCAGACAAGGGCGAGCAAATGGTGATTTGGGCTGACATCGTCACCGCCAAACCTCAGCATATGAGAGTTTCGCTTGCACAGAACAGGCAGGGTATCCTGGCTGACTGTGTTGCTCATAGCACCACCGTTGAGTCCTATAACGCCAACAACAGGCACCAAGCAACCCTAGATCTATTCGACTACAACTTCAATTCTGATATCGAAGATAAGAAGATGCCAGTTGATTACCCTGACGAGCCGCCATCGTCACCTGACGGCGAATAGCGGCATACCTCTATGTCGAACGACCCTTTAGATGAAGGCCTCGCTGCAAATGATTCGAGGAACCTGAGATTCCGACTTTGCATTTCCCCGGACGGCTTGATCTCTAAGATTGTGCTGGTCATAGATTCTCGTGAGTGAACGGTAAAGGCTCTCTGCGACGACGTTATTGCGGCGCAGCCCGGCCAGATCCTTTTTAGCTGCGCTTGTAAGAGCGGAGGACCGCAAAGCGCGCTCAAGAACGCTCACTGACGAACGACGCTCATCATCCTCAGAGAGTACGGCCATGAAGCTGCGGTGGAGACTGGCTTCCATAGCGTGGACCATTGAAGGTCTGTCATCTGTTAATAGGCCCTTGCATTCGAGCTCGGTTAGGTGATCTCGATCGTCGCACTCTCTGAGCTGCTCTTGCTACGCTAGTGTGGTTGACTTTACCTAGAGCGAGGATCGCAGCTGCGTCGCTTACCCTCCCGTAAGTTCATGGTGAGGTGTTTTGTCATGGTCAGACAAACTAGCTCGATTGCGCGCCATCACATCAACCTAGTCGGCCAAGGATTTCCGCCCGTTCCGAAGCAAGAACATGCGCTGGCTTGCTGTCATCTTCATCGCCGTAACGCTTGCTAGTCTGATAGGAAAATGCTTCCACATACTTATCTTGGCTTGGATCGAAGCGCCACACCGTCACATTGTAGAAGTGTGCACCAAAATGCGATTCCCCATCTTTCCACACAAAGTCGGCATGCACCAAAATGGGAAAGGGTGATGCACTCGGAATCGACCACATTGCGCGATCGCTCACATTAGTCGCGCTTACAAAAGGCATAAGATTGACGATTCTGCCGCCACTGGCATCTTTCTCATACCGCAGTATGGCGATTCGCTCAAGTAAACCACTCCCGCCGGCAGAAAATGCTGCAGAGAAGAACACCCACGATCCTCCATTTGCGAGTGGCAAACGCTCTGTACGGGGATCTAATGCAAATTGATAGGTAAGCGTCGCAGCAGCTGTTGTGGTATGCGGAGGCATTTGAAAGCAGATATCCGGCCGTTGAAGTAGGCACAGCTTCGCACCTGAGATTGGAAAACCATCCCTATCAAGTTGCCCCACCGACTGCGTAAAGCGAGGAAACTCTGAAGCCTCAGCCGTCTTCTGATCTTGGAAATCTTGACCCACACTTACTTGCTGTGCAGGCAGAGAAGATGCAGATTCTGAGAGAGTATTCACGCCTTGGACCGCCCCTTCCGTCAATCCCTGCGAGGCTTTGAGGCGCTCATCGTGACTAGGCTCAAGGCTCTGAGGGCTTGCAGCGTCAGCTTTCACCCTCGCATCGACTGCTGCGCGTATATCGCTTGACATCAAAGGGCCGTTGCGGCCTGCGCGCGGCCACAAAACAAATAGGGAGATCAAAAGGAGACAGCCCAATGCCGCCACAAGCATGAAGAAGCGGATCGAATAAGACTCCTCTTTCCTCGGCCCTTCTGGGAGGAAAGGCGGCAAAGGCAGGAACGGGATCGTCACAGGATCAGGGAGACTTACGAGAGAGAGCGTCTGATAGTGGTGAGGAAAGGTTGCTTCGGCGCGGAGCGCCTCGGATAGCTCGGGCAGTAAGAAGACGACTTCGGCGTAACCCTTCGATAGATCAAATAGGCCCCATGCTCCTCTCTCGAGAACTTGGGACGCGAGTCGGCATCCAGCTCGACTTTGCTCGAGCTGATGCAAGAGTGAGTTGTAACGCTGACAAATTAGATTTCGATCTTCGGCAGCGGCCGTTAAGAGCGTATGTATTTCCTTAGCTAACAAAGGCAATGCTTCGGCGCAAAGATCGTTCGATTGCTGGCGTCGGTGAATCAGGCTCTGTTGCTTCTCCCGAAGAGAACGCTTGTCCCGTTCCAGCTCACCACGGCGTTGATCGAGCTCCCGCCCCGTTCGATCCAACTCCGCCCTTTTGCCCTTAAATAAAACAGGTTCGGTGCCGAAGAAGCCGGAGTTTTTGTATTCAGCCTGGGCCTCATACAGGCGAGCTCGCTGCTCATTGAGTGACTTTTGGCGCAGCTCCCAAGAATCCCACTTAAACCGCATCTCTTCTTCGAGCGAGACTATAGATAGGGTGCTGTCTGCCGCCTCCTTAAGCGTGGACCGAATCTCTATTGGCAAGTGTTCAAAGAAGCAATCCTTCGCAAGGAGGACGGCGGCCACGGCGTTCCCTGTTCCAGAAAAGCGTTCAGCAGCGGACCTGAGGAGAGCAAACTCAGACTCCAGCGCCCCGTTTCTCGTGTTCAAGGAGTCAAGCTCCCGGACAATGACAAGCCGTTTCGCAGCTGAAGCTTTTAAAACCTTTCGCCACTCCTCAAAAGCTACGTATATGGCATAGCCATCCGCATTGCCATCAACCAGATCCGCAAGTTGGCCCTCGAGAGCAGCGAGAAGGGCACCTCGATTGCTTCGCCGCAGCATGTCTTGGTCAGAGGCTCGAAAGCTTTCAAGGGCCATTTTTGCAGAGATAGGTACTACCTGCTTCGGGCGTGAAATTAACCTGTCCACTCGCTGACAGATGGCCTCAATCGGATCCTCGTCTGGATCAAGCTCATCCGTCTGATTAAGCGCAATGAGAAGCTTGCATCTTTCAGGTAGCCTTTGGATTTGTTCCAGGTCGCTCTTGCTCATCGGCTGCAAGGCAGAGGTGACCCAGACCGCTACTCTCGCCCGCTTCAGGAATCTCTGCGTGCCCAAGGTGTGTGACTCGATGATCGAGTTCAACCCCGGCGTGTCGACCAGCGTTGCACGCTCGAGGATCGCTGCGTCGACACCAACCTCTATGTGCGACCACGACTCCCTAAGGGGAGCCAGAGATGAATCTCCCTCTGCTGAGATCTGGCTTAAGGAATCCATGTCCCCGAACCACGCGTGGCGACCCTCTTTGAAAGCCTGGATGGCGGGTTTACCCAGACGGGGAGCCCGCAAGAGGGTTACGACCGCCGTCGAAGGTAGTACATGCATGGCAAGTAGCGGACGCTGCAAAAGTGCATTCAGCAACGTAGACTTACCGGCGTTGAAGGCGCCTAAGACTACAACCAGAGGAGGCAAGAGGACGTCATCGGCGGCTGAGCGGATCAGGTCGGCCGTTTCACGTAACTCAGGAAGCTCCCCTAAACGATCAGCAGCGTGCCTGAGAGCTCGGCTTATGTGAGTAGCGGTCGCAGGAACCAGATTCTCCATTTCGGCTAAAAGATGAAGTCGGGAAAGTTGTAGTCGCTGCTATGCACGAGCGGATCCTCAAAATGCATTACAGTCTCGAACCCGCCGCCGTGCGGGATGCTGCTGCTTACCAGCACTCCTGCATTGTCGAGTAGGTCGTGGCCGCCATGCACATTTCCACTCAACGAGCCCAAAGGATGCATTTCTCCAGTGTAGAGCTGCGTGTGCCCGTGTCCATCCGGGATACTTCTCTCGACTACTTGCCCGTCTAGGGTCACGTCGTGGCCGCCCATTGCATTTGATCTCACGGTCTGGTGCAGACCATCAGCGGTAAACACGTCGATCTGATCCTGGAAATGAACGTCCGTCGAAGTGAGATGACCATTCTCGAAATATTCGGTAAGCAGACCTTCATGGATGGCTTGATGGATGTCGTTAAATTCGGAACTCATGTGAGACAGCGCCCTCCGCTCCTTGAACTCTTGAAATGATTCCTTGCAGTTCGTCTAAAATCTCTGCGTACTTGGGTTGTTGAAAGCTTGTCCATTGATCATCGAGCACCGACCTCGCGACAATCTCTCCTCTGGCGGCATGAACTTCTGCTTCTGCAAGCCTTCGGTACTGTTCTTCTGCAGCTGCTCCTAACGCCTGGAACTGCACGCGGATTGAATCCAGAACCGAGGAGCGAAATGCGTCGTGGCTCGCACAGAGCGCAGCACGTACACCGGGGATGAGTGTCTGTTTATCGCGTTCGGTAGACCCTTTCAGTAGCTTGTCTTGCAGGAATGGTAGTCCAACAAGACCGATGAGAGGAAACATTGCGAAACCGACTGCTTGAGCGGCGACCATGGCCAATCCCGCAATCGCACCGGCCTTGATCTGCGCAGAGGCAAACTCCGGCGGAACAGTCATTTCGATGGCTCCGGCCTGTTTATCGATGGATACAGCACCCAGTCGCAGGAGCGGCACTTCTGTGTGGAACTCGCGGCCTAGTGCGTCCGTGAGACCGCAATTGACTTGATGGAACAGCTTCTGAAGAACGGGCGTACGCGAATCCACCCACATCTTCAGACGGCGTTTCACGGTTAGTGGCACCTGACCTACTGCCTGACGAAAGTCGCGGCCCCCATAGTTTTGCAGCTGATCAAGGATTTCTTCTTCCATGGTTTCGCGGAGACAATCCATCGACTTTGCCGTCATCGCTAGCAGTTCTTCCTCGCGATCACGCAGCCAGATGGCCAGTCGTTGCACCTTCTTGAGGCGCTCTTCAAATACGTGCGAAAGCCTGCTCACTTCCAGTTGTAGTTGATCCTGCTTGAGCGTAGAGAGACGGAGTCGATCCTCTACTATGCCTCTGAGCCTGTTCACTATTGAGAGAAGGCGCGACCTGAATCGGTCGACGCGTTCTTCTGAGTGCTGACTCCTGTTGATTGTCTCTAAAAGCCATCGCTCTAATGATGCAAAGCCTGTGCCCTCATCGGAGCCACCAGATTGTGCCTCCTTGGCAGAGATCGCGATCACATCGCAGTTTTCGCCAACGCTTTCTCGAATTCTGCGACCGGCAAGTCGAACTGCGTCACCTCTTTCCTCAACCTCAAGAAGATCTATAAAATTTGCAAGAAAGAGAAGCCTCGAAACGTCAGCCTGCATGACTGTGGTCTGCAGGAAGTCCATCTCCGATTGCGTGACAGGGGTGGTGGAGTCTAGGAGAAAAAGCACGGCGTCGGCACGGGGGACATAGTGATACGTGACCTCCACCCTTTGCTTGTTTAGATCTGAAACCCCCGGAGTGTCCACGAAGACCGCTCCCGTTTCGAGCAAAGGATGTGGATAGCCGACGTCGACGAAGCTGATCCGTGACAGGTCGGCTTCGCTGCCGATGTACTGTTCCATCGCATCCTTGCTCCAGGGCAGTTCTTCTGGGGAGCCTTCGTTATAAAAGACCCGGACATAAGGCTCCCTGGCGTAGCGCAACACGGTGATGACCGATGTCGTCGGCAGTACTCCGACTGGAAGAGTTCTTATGCCAAACAAGGCGTTGAGAACTGAAGTCTTCCCGCGATTGAACTCTCCGAGAACAACAACTTTAAAAGGATCCTTCAGGTCCTCGGCCCACTCATTTAGTTCGCCCACCTCACTCAACGCGCCCAATGATCGCGCAATCACCTGTGCACGTGAAGCATTCTCAGCGAGGCTTTGCAAAGCTCCACTTTGCTTCACTATCGTCTACCTCGCTCCAGGCCGTGACGCACTTCACCTACACGAGTCTCAAGGGACTGTAACCTGGCATATTCTGAAGCGCGATCAGCTTCGGCTGCGCGGATCCGAGCAAGAGAAGCGGTGTGAACAGCCTTGAGGTCGGCCAATCGACCCTCGAAGCTGGCTTCCAGAGCCTGAATGACATCCGAGACCTTCATGGCCCACGCATGTTCGAATCGCTTGAGAGTGTTTGGAATCGTAGATCTGTAACGCTCCTCCAGGGATAAGCGTACTTTGGCCATCATCTCTTCTCTTCTTCTGTTCTCCAGCCAATCCAAAATGCGCCCCCCTCCGAACCAGCCAGTAGCGATGGCAAAAGGGAATGCGATTGGAATAAAGATCAGCCCCATAGCAGCGGCCCCGGCTCGAATCAGAAACTGGTGTTCGCCCGTCAGCAAAGGCTCTTCGAGAGTTTGTGCGATTTCGGAGGAACATTTAAAGCCAAATATCTCCGGTCCCAGGCCCGAGAGAATTAGAGCTTCGCTAATCTGCGCATGAGATGACTCTAGCGAGCTTCGCATTGCGGCTTCTTGCCAGTCGTTAAGCTTCACATGGAGCAATCTTTGGAGACTCGCAACTTCTTCCTCTATCCGCTGCTGGATCTGCTCGCTGCTCAATTCTTTGTAGCCCTGCCTCAAGACACCTATCGCGACGTCGGCCACTTTGTGAAGCTCGCCACGTAGCTTCAGGGCGATGTCCCTGCCTCCCTGCTCCAAATTCCTTCTGAGACGGGCTATCTCGGACGAGAAAGCTGTGGCACCCTCTTTCCACCGATGATTGGCTTCCGTCTCCGCCGCCAGCAGTCCGGGCAGGTCCGAACCTAGCAGCGTTTTGTGGCAGGTGAGAGGTCCTGTAATCAACTGCTCACAAAGGCGCAAGCCTTGCATGCGGGGCCTTGTCAGTTTGGAGTCCATTCTCTCAAAGAGTAGAAAGTGAGCTAGATCTTCCTCAAACGTCCTGAATCGAGCTTCCCACTCGAGATCTTCCTGTTGCTGCAACCGAGCGCGTAAGACTGCACGAGCGGATACTGAATACAGCTTGGCTCCTGGCGCAATCGAGGCCAGACGCTGCGAGATCACACTCGTCACTTCTTGAAGTTCCGATTCATTCAGCCTGTCTGAGTGGTTAAGCACGAAGAACAGCTTGCTGATATCAGCGCTTAGCACGCGATCACGGAGAAAGTTCATCTCAGTCTCTGTCAAAGCCTGCCTGGCCGATAGAAGAAAAACGACAGCATCTGAACGGGGGATGATGTCAAACGTGATCTGTTCCCTCATCGGGTCGAGGTCGTTGGTGCCAGGCGTATCTAACAGACGAACACCCTGGTGTTCAACACCAAAAGGGTGGCGAATGACCACCCTTTCAATTTTTTGCAACTGTGTTAGACGTTGTTGAAACTCTCGCCTCTCGCTGTCATCGTCTGCGGGTTCAACCGGTGCGATGAGGCTGTTAAACTCGGCTGCCGAGATAGAAGCTTCTTCGCTCCCATCACGATAACAAAGGAGAAATTCAGTTGCGCCACCATGAACGATTTCGGTCAGGACAGTAGTGGTCGGAGCTACGGAGGAAGGGAGAATCTTTGCCCCCATCAACGCGTTGATGAAGGTTGACTTGCCGCGCGAGAACTCCCCAACTACAGCGATCTGAAAATCGTCAGAATCCAAGTTGCTACGAATTGCGGAGAGAGCTTGTTGAATGCTCGCTGCATCAAGTTGAGCGGCCATCTCGGAAAGACTTTGGAGAAGAAATCGAATCCGTTCACGCTCCTCCGCAAAAAGAAGGAGATCCAGGTGCGATGTTTTCACTCAGCGACTCCTCTTCATGACTTTTAACAGATTTTTCTATTGTTCAGCGCGGATGAATGAAAATCGCTGCCAAGCTATTCAGTACCAATTGCAACTGCTATGCGTTTCTGTTCAAGATCAGCTCGAGGTTCATCCATGTACAGCAGGACGAACTGGTAAGGGCTCGCCAAGCTCTCCTGAAGCACGAAGGAGCACGCCGCTACGTTGTTCCTATGGGTGCAGAGAATAATGGCGCCGGGATTGTCGTCCGGGAATGCGCCTGAGCTACAGCCATGATTCGACCATACCTGCCCATTCGCCGATGGCCTGTCGGGTCAAGATCTACTGGATTCAGGTCGATCGACACGCATCGCTGCAGAAGGGATCCGTAGAGGACCAAGCCGACGTAACAATGTTTGGACTCGCGTACTTCTGGCACTCCCAGTCAGGGAAGTAAAATGCGCAGAGTTCCAGAAGGAACGCTTGCGACTCGGATGACCCAGTAACGCACTCTGAAGTTAGTGCTCGAATAGCCGTCAAATAGCCGGCTGCACCCGATTCCCTTCGGGCTTCAGGAGTGCGGCTGCCATCTCTCCCCCTAAGGTCAGTGATCGACGTCATCATTTGCTGCCACGGCGATCCTCCGCTCCGATCAAAGAAAGCGCTTGAACGTTCGTATCGGGGAGTGCCTTAGCAGTATCTTGATTTCTCGAGGCGGCACCGGCCAAACGTCACAGTGTGGCGCAGACGTTGCGCAGGTCATGGGACCGGAGCGGTCGATCCCGACTTCCCTAACCGCAGCAGTGAGGAACGCCCAGATGACCAGCCATTCATTTTTCCCTAACCTTATCGCCCTTGAGATGGAGCGCAGCAACGGTCGGCCTCCACCGTTCCCGCCGCTAGCCAGGCATGAATATCGTGCTTCAACCAAATAAATCTGCTAGGGTCCGGATCAGGCTCCCTCTTGGGGAAGGAGGCGATCACCCAGTTGCTCTCCCGTATCTGAGTATCTTCAACGATGAGTGGTGCCAAGGCCCTGCAATTCCCTCTCTGTTCTTTCCTCAGCCACGTCTCGCAAGCGGGCGCCGTCTGCCGGAGGTTCGGGATCTTGGTGAGGCTCGCGACGTCCCGGCCGATCCCAGCCACCCCGCCTCGCCTCGCCTCCTTAACCATCTTCCCGAACGACTGCGAGCCAGACGTTTGCAATCGAGGCGCTAGCGCTGCTCCAGAGTGGGCCAAGCTGCAGCATTCAACTCCCCATTCGCTTCCCTTCGGCAGTACCCAGACGGCATAGTGGCGACCTGCCCACTAGGCCTGCCTGGATACACAGAGAACAACTCCGGGCCGTAGTTTCGCGAAACATGAACAGTCCCACGCTTTGTTTTGGTCGCTTGATCATAGGTTCCCGGATGCCAGCTACAGCCCGAGCTTCCCCGCTGCGGTCTGCCGCAGTTTCTTGCCTTCGCGGATGTAGCGACGGACCATGGCGAGCGAGCGATGCCCGGTTTGCTGCATGATCTCGAGCTCGGTTGCGCCCTTGAGATACGCCTGGGTTGCGAAGCCGGCGCGCAGAGAATGGCCGCCATAGTGCTTCGCGGCCAACCCGGCCCGTTTGACCGAGCGCTGCACGATGACCCCGATCGAATCCTTATCGAGGGCCATCCCCACGTTGCCGTGGCGATCGACCCGGCGGAAGACCCGGCCCTCGGTGAGGTTGGCCCGCTCGAGCCAGCTTTTCAGCGCGCGGACCGGGCAGGTCTCGGGGTGTTGCCCAAGCGGGATCTCCACTTCCCTGCCCTCGCCCTCCTGGTCGGTCTTGGAGCGCTCGAGCCGGATCGTGATGCCGGTTTTGTGCCACTCGAGCTTGTCTATCGATAAGGTAGCCACTTCCGACCGGCGGAGCCCGCCTGAAAACCCAACCAGCAGCAACGCCGGTCGCGGGCGGCAAGCAGTCCGCCCTCGAGATGATCGAGGACCCGGATGAGCTGGGTGACCGAGAGCGGCTCTTTTGCTTTCTGCGAGGTCCCGAGCGTCCGGCGGATGCCGTGCAGGGTGTCGGCGACCAGGCGATGCGAGAGGTTGGCTGGCGACGGGTGGTCGGCTTCCCCGTGGACCGCCGAGATCGCGGTCAATCGACGGGTGATGGTGGCAGGTTTGTGGGTCGCGCCGAGCGCGGCCAGGTAAAGGGCGACCGTCGCGGGTTCCGCCGGGAGCGACTGGAGGCCGTGCTCCCCGCACCATGCCGCGAAGTGCCGCCAGTCCGCGGCATAGGCGCGGCGGGTCGCCGGGGATTTGGCGGCTCGTACATACTGGTTGGCTGCCTCGGCCGTGCGCCAGAGGGGATCGTCCGGAGCCAGCTCCGGGAGAGAGGGCTTCGTGCCGGCGAGTGCGAACGGTGAAGAACGCAAATGCGAGGGTCGATCCAGGTCCACTTCGTCCATCGCGCACTCCCGTTCGGTAGGCCCTTTTCGGCCTCTCAGCCGACGATAGCACGCTGACCCCTGAGAAGTATCTCTTATCACGCATCAGAAATACACACCCCAGACACGCAATATTGGCAGGCCGGCCAACAATGAGGTAGCCTTGGGAGAGCTGATCTGGAGGGAGAAACCATGTCCCGGACCGTGTCCTGGCGGCATCGGGCCGGCGCGATCGCCGAGCGGGTGCGGCATTCTGTGACCGAAAGCTGGACCCGGCGCGATCTCGAGCGGGTCTTCGCGGTCCAGCGCGTCACCGCCCAATCCCTCATGCGCGCCATCGGCGAGGTCCAAAACATCGGCGGAACCTACCTGGTCTCCCGCGCCGCCCTGCTCCGCTACCTGGAAGCAGTCGACTCTGCGGACGACCTCACGGCTGCCCACCGCGAACGGCTCCTGTTCGCCGAACCTGTGCCTCGGCCGCGGTCGCTCAAGGTCGACCTCCCCGAGGACCTCCACGCCGTGATGCTCCGCGACCTTCCGCCTGAGATCCAGATCGAGCCCGGCCGGATCGAGATCCGCGGCGCCGATCCCGCTTCCCTGCTCCAGAACCTCTACCTGCTCGTACTGGCCCTGGAACAGGATCTCGGCTCCATCGAGGCCTCCCTTGAGGCGCCCCCTGTGCCCCGCCAGGTTCCGGAAGTAGACGAAATGCAGGAAATGTTCGAGCGATTGCGTCGCGATGAAAAGCGTCTAGCGAAACCTCAGATACAAGTGTAGGGGGCGCCACGTCGACTCACAGCCCGTGGCACTCCGTTCAATAGCTTGCAGGAACAACGCTTCCGTGTTGAGCTTTGGGTGGGATGATAGCGCTTGGGTGATGTAAACCCCGCATCTTTATACCGGTAGCTAGTTGGTAGCTAGCGACTAGCTACCAACTACAAAGCTGATTATGATCACAAGCGCCAGCAGACTACCACGCTTCGCTTTTACCGGCCCTGTCGGCTCAGGTGCTGACAAAACTTGGATGCATCACGCTAGAGGTTAAGGCTCCTAAGCCGCACACAACTGGCACTTGGACGCAGTTTGGTGACCACCTTCTCGAATGCAACGACTGTTTACCATTCGCTCAGCCACTATCCCATCGCTGTAATGCCGACATCGAGAACGTAAATGTGCGCAACAATTACTTGCGGCTCCTCAAGGTCTAACAGGTGCGATCTAAGCTAAACGAGTTCACTGTATGGGAAAGGAGCACCCTTCCTAGCTCCTATGCCCGCGCGGATGCCTTGCAGCCGCTGAAGTTGCTTGGATTAAC
Organism: Acidipila sp. EB88; assembly: GCF_003858395.1. Lineage (GTDB taxonomy): Bacteria > Acidobacteriota > Terriglobia > Terriglobales > Acidobacteriaceae > EB88. The sequence continues at coordinate 96,641 of NZ_QWEV01000001.1, forward strand.
CCCGTTTGCACACTATAGCAGGTA
>NZ_QWEV01000002.1 GCF_003858395.1 Acidipila sp. EB88
CACGTTCGCCCGCTCGTTGGCGATCGGTCTCGTGTTGTGAAAGCGTTCGGCCTTGTCGGCGTTGTTTTTCACTCTTGAGCTGCCGGAAATCTCCCCTTTGTGGCGGCTGTCGAACTCGGCTCTGACGTGGGCGAAGGTGGTTTCCCCCATGCCCCGGCGAAGCGCATCCCGCATCAGGGTCCGCTCGTCGATGACGGCCTCCCGCTCGAAATTGCTACTCCGTGCGTAGGTAACGGCTTCTTTTGCCCTGGCTTCCTGCTCGGGTGCCCGGTTTTGTGTCTGGGGTCGCTGTCGAGCCTGGGCCACGATTGTTTCCGGCTGGTTGCCGAACGATACGGCCATGGTCCGATGGGCCTCTAAAACCTGCTCGGGGGAGAGAATGACTTTCTTGTCGCGGGTTGCGTGGGCGGCAATCTGGGACGCTTCCGCTCCGGTGTAGCCGGTCTTCGCAAGATGCTCTTTGATCTGCTGGGACCGGGGCTGGAAGCGTCTAAATAGTCCTGAGAGTAGCCCTTGATTTCGGGCGCTCCACTCTTTCCCGCCTCGATGTCATACCCCAGGTCGCGAAGCTTGTACGTGAGCACCGATTGATACACGGCGGTCGCATAGTTCTGGGTGTCGAACATGCCCCGTTCCTGAAGGGCGCGGGTTGTACCGTCCTCCCGCTCGGTCACATTCATGATGAAGACGTGGGTATGGAGTTGGGGAGCCGCGTAACCTTCGACGGGGCGGGCGGTGTCGTGCTCGAACTTTGCAGCAATGAATTTGCCAGTGGTTTCGGCTGGGTTGTTACCGCCAATCCTGGCCTGGGTATAGCGCTCCAGCTCGGCGACGGCGGCGGTCACGGCGGTCGCGTGTGCCTCCCGGACTCGTTCGTCGCCGCCCACTAAAGCTGTAAGGGACACCGATTTGGGCGCCGAAAAAGTGGCGTCCCAACCTGCACGATGCTCGACCGCGCTGGTGGTCGATCCGTCTGGATTTTTGTAGTCCTGGGCGGTCCGATGCTTCACCATCTGCTCGCCGGTTTCGGGATGCTGGCCTTCCGTCAGACGCGTGAAATGCTCGGGATTGACTGCACCGGCGAGGCCCATTTCCGATGCGAGCTGGCCTTGCCATTCGCCCGCTACCGCGCCGTCTTGTTTGTAATAGCTCTGGGTGCTGGAGGTGAACTCCATGTGGTGATAGGTCTGTGCCTGGCCTGAATTGAGGGCCTTGGAAATAGTGAGCATGGAGTCCTCCTTCCTGGTCTATAGATCGCTACTGGGATGGGTGGCTGTGACCATCTCTGGCGGTCCAAAGGCGGGCACGTTCTCGGGTAGGGGCATTGGACTGACGGTCGGCTCCGTCGTGACTGGCGGGGCTTTCTTCTTCGCTGCTGGCGTGGCGCTCGGGGGTTCCGTGACGGCTTCGGTCGCCTTGGAGGGCGCGATCGCTACCTGCAGAGCGGCGGCGGCCGGCACGGGCGACGGTTCTGGTTTTGGCTTCGCAGGGGCGAGAGGATTTAGCCACATATCGCCTTCTGGAATGTCACGGGCGACGAAAGACGGCGCGATAAGGGGCCGGTCCATGTGGGGGAAGCTGAACCGTGTGACGTTGTTTCCCAGCTTTAGAAAAGCATGGAGGTCTTCAAGTCCAGCAATCTCCGAACTCATGACCAATGGCTCGATCTGCCGGTCCATGGTGAAGCTCTTGCCTGCCCGCTTGCCGTCCGCGACGGTCTCCCGAACGCGCTCAATCTCGATGTCTCCGATTAGCTCGGAAGCCCACTTTGCGGCCTTTGGCTCGGCGGTCTTGAGAACGAACTTGGAAGCCGGTTGGGACAACATCACCTCCGCAAGATGGCCGTAGATCACCTCTAGCTGGGCCTTGCCCTGGTAGCCGAAGATGATGGGGTTGTCGCTCTTGCGGCCTTTGGTCAATGCGGCGTGGAACTGCGGCAACTTCTGTAAGGTGGCGAGCTCGTCAAGGACAAACCATGCCCGTTTCTGTCCTGGCTGGGGCAGCGTGAGCAAGCGAAGAATGAGCAAGTCGATCCAAAGCGATTGGAGCGGGCGAAGCGCTTCCTGCTCGGCCTCGGTGCCGGTGAGGAAGATCCATCCTTCCCGTTTTTCGGACCACGCCGTAGCGCTCCACTCCTTACCGTGGGCCTGCTCCTTGGTGGGCAGGAGTCGCAAGCTGTCGGCTATGAGACCCAGGGAACCGAGTACGCCTTGTCGCTGATCGGGAGCGTCTTTCGAGATAAACGCCTCCAGCTCCGTACCCTCTACGCGGCGGTCGATTTCGTCCGGGTTCGACATCCACGAAACCAAGTCCTGAGACGAAGGACGGTACTTCATCAGGTGAGCGAATATCTTTTGCGGGGTCTCGGTAAAGAACTCACCGGGCTTGCCGTCCGCTGGCTGGTACAGGGACGCGGCGATGGTGCGAGCCTCTGCCGGGGTACGCAACTCGGACGATGGCGACCAATAAAAGGAACGAGCGTCTAGGGGATTCAGAATCACATCGTTCCGGTCTTCACGGTAGAAACGCTGGATGTACTCGCCTGCCGGGTCGTACACAATGGCCGATTCCCCGCGGTCTTCAATCTGTCCAAGCATCTGAATTAGTAGGGTCGTTTTCCCTACGCCGGTATCGCCCATCACCTGAACATGCTTGGCTTCCGAACGCAGCGGAAGACGGATGATGACGCCTCTTTCATCGGTCCGAATCCCCAGCCCCTCCCCTTTCAGAATGGCGTTGAATTGCTTGGGGGCCGACATCACCGGCCCGCGTAGCAGCCGCCCGTATTTCATTTTCTTGCCCCGTTTGAAGTCCAGCGGCACAGCGAAGCACAGAAGAAAGATCACCACCATTGCCGCCTCCCCGACGGCTAGACCGTAGGCGCTGAGAACATCGTCACCTCCGAAGATCGCGGCCTTGAACCATCCATAAAGGGCGTCGTCTGACATCTTGCGTTCCGGGGCGCGAACAAAGGTCGTGTAGCCTTCGGCTGTTGCCGCAGGCGACAACTGGACGTTCAGCTCCTTCCCGTTTGGAAGGATTGTCGAGCCTGGAACAAAGTCCTGGTGCTGTGCCACCCGGGGCGCTTTCTTCCCGCCTTGGAGAAAAATCAGACGGAAGGAACTGTGCATCTTGAACTGCGCCCCGGCTGCGCTTTTGAGGAAGTCGCCGGTGTATTCACGGGCGAGGAATGGCTTTGTAAAGTACATCCCGAGAAGCAAACACATGACGATTGGCACGGAAAGAATCATCGTGCCGATGGTGTAGACCGGCACTTGCGGAGGCCAGATAACCGTCTCTTTACGTCCCCATTGGCTTGCCATTGTCTAACGCTCCTTCGGTTCGGCGGCTGCGTATTGTTCCATCACATCCGTTGCTGCTTTGTGTTTCGTTGTCCGCACGGTTGTGAGCACGCCGCTGAACTCTTCGGCGGTCATTACCTTCCCGCAGGCGAGGGGTTTCAGCACGAGATTCAAGAGCATCCGCGTGGCTACAATCTCGGTAAATAGTGCGTCTCCGCGAGAGTTGCGAGCCTCACGTAGAAGCACCTCCCGCGCCCATTCTCCGAACAGCTTTCCCTGGTCGTTAGCCGCGCGATCAACCTCTGCCATTTCGGTTTGCGTAAACCGCACTCCAGTCATCTTGTTGCGTGTTGGCCGCCCTTTACGGCGGTCTAAACGATCCTCTAAGGACAGTGCCGGTGCTGCATCAATAGCTTCCATTTGCCCTCCTCAACGCTGTTTGCATATGTTTTCGCTCCGAAAACGTATGCAAACGATGTGCGGCTAAGTGGTTGTCGCTCAACGCGATAACATACGTTTTCGTTTTAGCTTGAAACTCAACCCTGGAAGGGATGGAGTGTCATCTTCTCCATGTGCGAAGCGCATGCCGTTGCTGTTGCTCTTGTCGTTGCTGCTGCATCTGCTGCTGTTCTTGCCGCTGATTTTGCTATTGCCGTTCCGTGACGCCGTGCGTCACTTCCTGCGAAGGGCGCCAGCCCCTCGCAGGAATGCACTTCAGCCTGCAGCTACGTGGTTGGCTGGCTTCGGCCCACGCCGCGCTCCTGTGGGCATCGTGGCGGGCCTCTTGATCCGCAGCTGCGAGGTGATCTTTGGGTCGGTCGAGCGGAACTTCTGGAAGTCGGAATCCTTGCCAAAGGTGTATTCAAGTGCCTTGTTAACCACCTCATCTGGAAGGCATTTGACGAAGGCTGCATACTGGTCAACCTGGATTGCGGTTGACTCTTCAAGTGAGCAGGTGATGGTGACTTTGCGGACTTGCTTGATGTCGAGCAGGGGCATTCTGTGTTCCTCCGGGCTTCTGGTTATGCTGCGTGGGTGGGGTTCGTGGTCGCTTCGGTGGCGTCGTCAGCGCGGAAAAGGTCTTCTGTCTCGAAGCTCTGGGTGGCAAAGTCGTAGCCGTTGACGGCGATAAGCTCTCGTACCCGTCGCCTGCCACTCGGTAGGCGTTCGCAGTACAGAACGAAGTCAATTGCATCGGCTGTTTCCGAGCGGATAAAGCTGTGATTGATATTCGGGCGTGCGCTTAGGGCAAGGTTCGACAATCTGCTCAATGCATCCCACGCTGATTTCGCGTGCAGAGTGGTGAGCGTTCCGCCGTGTCCTGTGTTCATTGCCTGCAACAAATCGTTGGCGCACTCGTCGCGTATTTCGCCGAAGATAATGCGGTCGGGCCGGTGTCGCAGTGCAGCCGCCAACAACGCACTCGGCAGGATCGCAACCTGGCCGGGAATTGCGTCAACGGCTTCCCAGCGGAGGGCATTCGGCTGAAGCACTCTAAGCTCTGCAACCTGCTCAATCACGATCAGCCGGTCAGTCACAGGAACGTGGTCGAGAATGGCTTTCATCAGCGTTGTTTTGCCTGAGCCTGTACCGCCAGCGATGATGCCGTTCTTCTTCTGCATAAGGAACTGGACAACTCTGTCCCGCGCCTCCCTAGGGAGGCTTCCCATTTCTATGAGTTGGTCGGTCGTAAACCACTGGTTGAATTTGCGGATAGTGAGTGATGGACCGCCGATTGCGGAAGGTGCTCCAACCACCGCCACACGTGAGCCATCCGGCATCCGGGTATTGAGTATGGGGTTCTGATTCGTGAGATCTTGCCCCATCAGTCTCGCTACGCGCCTGATGCCTGCCTCAAGTCGCTCAATATCGAACGCATCCGTTACCGGAATGTGCTCGATCACACCGCCCCGGTCGGCATAGACACCAGTCGTTCCGTTCACCATCAAATCGCTGATAGTCGGGTCAAGAATTAACGCCTGAAGGTCGTCCGAAAAGAACGGTAGAACCTTCTCCCATCCGCTTTCAACGCTCACCGGCTCACCTCTGGGCGGAACGTGGAGCCTTGGCCTACAAGCGGATCTACGGAGACGCGGTTCTCGTGGAATTCGGTGATGGTCAAACCGAGAGGATTGATCGTCTCGTATTGCGGGTTTGTCTTTGCCTGCTCGCTCACCTGGGCGGGATTCAAATAGTAGGTGAACGAAGCCATCCAGTGCTCCGTTCGCGGCTTGCTGGAGGTCCGCATCGGGTAGATGAGATCGAAGGTCTCAAGGGCCGTTCCTCGGGAGAGGATGGTGTTCTCAATCTTCTCCTGGGACATCGAGGTAATCGTCACATTGTTGACCTGCACCTCGCTCTGTTCCGTCTGCCCGCTCGTCACCTGGGTGATGAGGTGGTTCGCATTGTCCTGGCCGATGAGCTGGGCGGCGAGAGCTGAGGAAAGAAAGTAGTAGTTCATGGGGTACTTCTTCGCCATCGTCTCGCGATTGATCGTGTGTCGGTAGCCAGTCCAATCGGTGAGATAGGTGCGGATTTCACCTTCGCGTGGGCTGTAGTTCAGGTCGGTGTACTGGATCGCCTGTGCCCTGCCCGCCTCATCAATGCGGATGTAGCGGTTGACGACCGGACGGTGCGAGACAGCGACCAAACCGCCGCACAACAACAGAGAGATACCTGCGAGTGCGCTGATCGCAATCTTTGCCATACTGCGCTCGCTATACTGCGCGGAATAAACCTGATTCCCAATCTTGTCGGCCTCGACGTGCTGCCTCGCCGTGAGCGTGCTACCGGGGATTGCGACGTGTGTGGACATTCGTATTCCTTTCCTGAATTGCGTGAACGGCTTTGTGTACTCGAACAATGGTGGAAACAAAGACGATGAAGAGCACGGCCAGCGTCAACATGCGGACTGGCCAGGGGGCGCGTCGGTAGAGCACGATGAGAAACAGCATGGCGACTCCTAAAGACCTAATGCTGCGGCTGTGGCCGCCCTATTAGCCATCTCCCCAGCCCTCCCAGCCAGTCCAGCTCCACCGCCGAAAATCATCTGCGTGACGCTTGGGATAAGGAACATATTGAGGATGAAAGCAACGAAGATCGTAGTGAACGGAATGAGATTCGCGAGCCACATGGCAACGCTGTAATCACCGTGGAAGGTCTGCGTCATAAAGCCCATGAGGAATTGAGACCAGACGTAGATAAAGGCAGCTGCAACGGCGCGAATCATCGCGAGGGACAAAAGCACCTCAACGAAGTGCAGGAACTTACCACGGAATGTCTCAGTCAAGTACAGGGGAACCATCAGTGGGCCGAACAAAGCGGCCACGGCATAGAAGATGAATCCACTGCAATTGATGAGGAAGATGATGCCCGAAGCGAGCCCGAGCAGACCTTCGACGTAGTAGTAGCAAATGGTCTCCATCGGGGCGAGGATTGTGGGCATGGGCGTGTTGTGGCCCGCATCCGCCAGCAGTGCCGTCAACTGGTTCAACTGTGCTTGGTCAAGGATCTGTGAAATAGCAGCGGCAATGTAGGAGAACATGCGATTGAAGCCGAAGCTCGCACCTGGGAGATTGTTGACCCAGTAGTGTTCCACCACGAGGCAGAAAAGGAATCTGAATAGGAAGGTGCGCAGCTCATCCAAACTGACGGTGCGATGCCCTCCGAGATGCACCGACCATGACGACATCCGTACAGCGATGCCAATAAGGATCATGGTCGCAATGAAGGTGAGTAGGATCATCCCGAAGTTCGACAGGGCTCCACCGTTCTGCGTCGTGAGGTTCGTCAAATCCTGGGTGAACTGGGAGAGCCAATCGACCGCTCCGGGTGTGGGGTTCATAGGGTCACTCTCACGCTTGAAATGTGGAACTTGTTGTTTCGGGTTGAAAGGCTAGGCGCTGAGAGGTCCAGCGCCAGCCCCAGTACCGCATCTGGCTCAGTAATAGGTGGTCCAGGTGGTCGATCCATTCCCCAGATACGTGGGATTGTTCGCCTGCTGGGTGTACTTGAAGTCCGCGTCGTTGATCGTCATCGAAGCGACGTTGCGCTTCTCCATGTTGGCGACCGCTGCCTGTGCCGCCATGCACGCGTGGATTTGCCCCTGCGCGTGCTCTTCTTCCGCACGTTGGGAGTTGGAGACGTTCAACAAATTGAGCTGTTCGACCTCGCTGTTGGTCGCGTCGCTTGTGTCGTAGACCGACGTGTTGAGGGCGGTATTAGCTGCTAAATTGGCCGTTCTGCTGGCTTGGTATGCTCCGCTTGCTGCGAGGCATTGGCTTGATGCAGCATCCATTGCCTCGATGTGGGCGAGGGTAGAAAGCCGCTGGCTTTGTCCAACGATTTCCCCGCTCCAGAAGCTCGAAGATGTACCAGAGATCGCGAGATTCATGATCTTCCAGACAAGGCTTGAGTTCTGAGATTGGCCGTTCAATTGAGATTGAAGACCAGCCGTTTCCCCGTAGGTATTCTGCACACTGCTGTGCAGTAGGGCGTTCTCTGCCGTACTCCAAATCTGCTTGGAATTGAAATACTTCAGGTTGTTGACGATGGTGTTGTAGGTGGTGACCGATTGCTGATAGATATTCAGCGCGGTTGTGGCCATTTTGTAGTCGTTGTCGAGCTGCTGGAGGAGCGTAAGGTTCGTCTGCGAACCTGCTGCAACCTCCTGGGCCTGGATCGCAAGTCCCTTCTCTTCATTGACGATCTGCTGAATGGCGTGAGCCGATTGGGTTGGATCAAAGGTGATGCCGCCGAACTGCGCGTGAGCTGGGACCGCCATTGCGAACGCGGCGATTCCGCTAACGAGAGTGAGACTGCGGGCTGCGGTGAGCTTCTTCATGGATGGAAACTCCTAAAGCGTCGGGTTGACGCGATGATCTGCGTAGGAGGGGATGAGGATGTCTTTGCCGATGTAGACCCGCGCTCTCGAACCTTCCTTGAGCGTGATGATCGGCAGCCGATTGAGGAAGTGATTGAGTACCTGTTCGCCCTCCTGGCTGGTTTGCGAGGAGATGCCGTTGCGGATCTGGCTATCGGTTGTTAGAACGCTCCCGTTGTTGCCGATCTGCGCGAGTCCTCCCAGGCCCCCGATTGCGGCGGCAGCGGCAAACGCTTGCAGATAGCCATGGTCTACCTTGGTGGCAAGGCCGGTGGTCCCGATTTGATCGAGGCCAGCGTACTTGTCGATGTCGATGGAGAAGCCATCTGGGCAGACGGCACGGTGAAACACTACCGCGAGCTTGTGCTGCTGCTGATTCCCTACTGCTGTGACGGAGCCGATAAGCCGGGTCCCCTGAGGCAGGAGCAGGTTTTGCCGGTCGTGCGAGTAGTAGTCCGTGGTGAGCATGAGCAGGACCGGGCCTGCCATGCCGCCGTCTACGTGGTTGGTAACAACTCCCTCAAGAACGGTGCCCTCGAAGACGCGGTACAGCTTGCCTCCGTACTCATCGAAGTTGTACGCGGCCATCGCGTTCGTTTCCTTCTTTTCGCTTGGCCTGGAACCTTCCGGCACAGCCGGCGGCTCGCCGCCGCCGATGATCTGATTTGCTATGACGGTTGGCCCGGTGGAGGTCGGTACCTGGCTCGTCGGGATCTGGCCTGCCGATGTAGCCTCGTGGGTCTGGAAGTCAACAGCTACGGTGTCGCTGTTGAGGGCATCCACTCGGTGCTTCTCACGGTCTGCCGCCTTCTGTTTCGCCTGGGCGTGCGCCTCTGACTGGCCAGATGTCTGCCTGGGAGCATTTGCGCTTGTGCCGTAGATCGCGGCGCTCTGGGCCGGGGTCATGGGCGCTGTGCCGTCCGCTTCAGGCGGTGGGATAGGCTGTCCCATAGCCTGTTCTTGCGCCCGCATGCCCTGTTCCTGCGCGTTCATTGCTGCCATGGCCTGTTGAAGCTGGGCGTGCTCGGCGTCACTCTTCTGGAGCAATGCCTGCTGCTTCTGGAAGTTGCTTACCTGCTGCGTGTCGGCGGTAGACGGGCGAGCGGGCAGAGTGCTCTTAACAGCTTCCTGCTTGTGGCCGCTGCCGGTGATTACGTTGTAGGCAGTGGAAACCCCAATCAGGGCGACTGCTCCGGTCAAGGCAAGAACGATGGGCAAGGTCTTGCCGATAGGCGGCTTTGTGGATGGTGCTACCGGGACGGTTCCCATTAGTTGTTCTCCTGGCGGTGAAACTCAACCTTGGACTTGCCGATGGCGACGTAACCGTTCTGCAGGAGCTTGGGAACGGTGTAGAGGCCGTTTTCGAACTGGAAGTTGATGAGCGAGCCTTTCTTGTCCTTCAGCTCGTAGACCACCGGGGGCTCTTCAAACTTGCCCTGGATGTAGGTGAACTTTCCGTCATCCCAGATTTGCCGCACACCCAAAGCCTTCGCCTTCGGCTGGTCCCAGCTGTAATCGAAATGCAGGTTGCTGGGGTAGGTGCTCTGATACTTCTCCTGAGCGATTTCGGCCGTCTTTTTGTCGGCTGCTGCTGCGGCCTTCGCTTGGGCGACTTCCCTTTCGAGCCGGTCTTCCTTCTCCTTCACCTCTGCCGCTGGGAGGAATACCGGAGCATCGGCCATCTTCTTCTGGGCGTCCTGGTCGGTCTGCACCAGGAACACGGTGGCATCGAAGCCTCCGGCCTGGTCTGCCGACACCTCTTTCAGCTCAAGGGTGTAGTCGTTGCCGTGATCGGAGATGATGTGGACGTTGGTGCTGCTCTTCGCCGCCGCTGCCTTGGGTTTCACGCTCACGAAGCGGCTGGCGACGTGACCGGCATTGAAAATCCAGTCGTCGGTGTTTCCGCCGAAGATCGTGGCGACCTTCTCCTCCGCTGGAAGCTCAAGGAGCGTCGATTCATTGAGAAGGGTCCGAATCACCGGGGGCGCGGTCGTGGCGCTCACCTGGACAGTTCTGGGAGCCTTCTGTTGGGCATGGAGGCTGGATGCACCGTAGACACAGACTGCAAAGAACGTGCTCGCGGTGAAGAGTGGATGCGTTTTCATTGGGGCGGTCTCCCTGGCTGGTTGGTGGTGTAATTGCGAGTAATTAGGCGTCTTCGCCTGCGACGAAACGGGTGATACCGTCCTCCAGTCCCCATCTCTCGATCAAGCGGGCTCGACGGGCTCTATCCTTGGGCTTGGTGGAAAAGATCGCGTAGCTGCGGGGGTCTAGGTTCAAGGTCACAACTTTGGTGACTCCATCGCGGCGCATCAACAGGCCCTCACGCGGTCCAAGGCTCTCGAAGAGGTTCAGTTGCTGCTCGGTCATCTTGAACAGCTCGCCGTAGAACTCCCGGTTGAACGTGGCATCTGGGAGCAACAGGAAGGACGAACAGGAGTTCACAATCGAATCCGCGTTCTCTCCAAGGTCGTTGGCTGACTGGCCGATGAGAGTGACGCCACCGAGGTTCTTACGAACCTGCTTGATACTGGCAAGTGCGCCCTCCAGCAGTTGTTTGTTCTTCATGTTCGAGAAGATCTCCTCGATCACGACATGCTTGGGAACGCCAAGGTTCTTGGGGTCATACACCACGTCGTCAATCCGACGTAGCAGCCAAATCATCAGCGGTTCGATCAGGTCCGGGTAGTCCTTCGCCACACCCGCAAAATCCCAGCACTGGATGCGCGAGAGGCTAAGCGAGTCCTCTACGTTGTCGAAGATGGCGTTATAGACGCCTTTCTCAACCCATTTCGCGAGGTAACGCTTCAGGTGTAGCGGGAGAAGCAGATTGGAAAGTCTGCGAATCTTCCGGTCGATGAGGTACATACCCTGCACCTCTCTGAACACCGCGTCCTCGTCTTCAGGGCTGAGCACGGCTCCACTGTTGGTGAGGAGCATCTTCACGAAGTTGTAGAGGAATTTGACGTTCTTCTCGGTCGGCTCCAGGGCGAACGGGTTGACTCGCGGGCCGTCTAGCCCGATGCGGTCCACCTTGCCGCCGTATAGCTCCACCATGCTTTCGTAGCTGTTGCCTATGTCGAAAATGAACGTGAACCCGTGGTATTTCCGCTCCAGCGCAAGCATCTGGTTGGTGTGCACGGACTTGCCCGTACCGGGAGGTCCAATGGTGAGCTGCACCCGGACGCCGGACACGTAGGCGTCATGAAAGAACGGGGTTCCCTGCCGGGTCTCGAAGACGTTCAGGTATTCGCTGTCTAGGTCCTCCGATTTGGGATGGCCGATGGTTGGGGCGAAGACTGGCGAGAGGCGGGCGTGATGATCCTCTCCAAGCCAAAGGGAAAAGACGTTGTAGCGCTGATTGAAAGGAAACATCGCATAGAAAGCCGAGAGGTTGCCGATGGTCTCCTCGATCACCGTGGCCTGCGCGTCTACGAAGGTCCGGTGAACGAGCGGCGTGTTCTCCCTGAGTTCTTCCGCGCTCGCAGCCGAGAGGAGAAGCGTAACGGTGTACTTGCCCTGAGCCTTTTTACCCAGCTCCTTGACGACGAGACCTAGATCATCAACGCCTTCGGAAGCTGCCTTTGCACCGGCGCCCTGGTCGAGCTGGGCGAAGTTCTTCCCGGCCATGACGCGCTGGAAGATCCCGACTTTGAAGAAGTCGATCCACTTCTCCTGGGCGCTGATTTCCTTGCGCACTGTGGAGGACGCCTGCGGCCTCCATGTGGTGCAAAGCACACTGTCACAGGTCAGATTGGTGATGCTGTTGTAAAGGCAAGGCTGGGACGCGGCGGGCGTGCTCGACGCCGAGAACATCTGGACGTGGCGCTTTCCTACGCGCAGATGATCGTTGTGCCAGGAGACCGCGCTTGTGGCAATTTGCTGGTCTACGCCCTGGTCGGAAACAAGCGGAATATGACCGGCCCATTCTTCAAGGTTGAACAGCTCCGCGAAGAACTTGAAGGCTTTTTCCTTGCCGACAACCTTCAAACCGATCACGCTGCCCAGATGCGTTTCGAGGATGGTCGCCGCCTTCTGGAGCTGCGAGATGAGCCGGTCGTTCTCGTCGGCCTGATCCTTCGGTCTGGCCGCGAATGGAGACGCCAACTGGGGCTCCAGGGTGAGGCACCAATGAAGGTCGATCCGACGGAAGTTTGCAGTCTTCGCAAGAAAGTCCAGCCGATGATCCACAAAGGTTTGGGTGATGGGATCGGCATACTTCTTCTGGCGCGGGATCTCGAAACCGGAGGTCACGCGCATGTACTGGTAGAGCGCGAAGTCTTCTGTAAGGCCGCGCACGCCGCCTTCAACGCCTCGCATCTTGGAGGCTATCTCCGAGTCTGTGAGCCCTTCTTCATCCGCTCCATCGACTTCAAAAAGCAAGCCATAGCCGCGTGTTTTGCTCGCGAACACGGTAGGGGTGACGAAGCGAACGATGGGCATGATGCTGTTCGCGGCCCCAGCGTCGGTGAACCATGGATTAGCGTTTGCGCGGGTCATAGTAGCTCTTCTGGGTCCAGCTCAGGCCCCACAGTTGGAACATCTTTGGGTGTTTGCGCACGATCATCCAGCAGATAGCGGTAATCGCAATGAACATGACAATCGACAGAAGAAAGAACCGAAGCAGGAGAGCCATCAGCGAGGCAATCACAATGCCCATCCAGATAGGCAAACTCAAACCGAGTTTCTGCCGAGATTTGTTGAGGGCTTGATTGATCGCCAGTGGCTCTCCACGCTTGGTCATCTGCATGGCTAGAGGCTCTGTCCGGTGAGAGAAGAAACCCACTGCGGGGCGAAGCCGATGACGATACCAGCGAACAGACCGCCACCGATTGCCATAAAGCCACCGGAGATGTTGCGGCCCATGAACTGGAACACGCCGAACACGATTCCAATGACGACGGCGAGTGCGCCACCGAGCAAGCAGCTCGTCTCGATGGTCTTCATCGCGGAAGTGACACCCGAGACGTCCACCGTGCCCTGAGCGTGCGCGACGAGTGGGGAGATTGCGAGGGTAAGCAGAACCGGCCCAAGCGTGCGAGCGGCGTCCTTTGCCCGCTGCTTGGTGAAGGTTCTGGAGGCCATGGCTGTGAGGCGGGAATTCATCGTTGCGGTCAAGGGATACTCCTGAAAGTTGCTCGTTTGGGTATGGGTCAAGACACAGAGCCGCGCTCGCGGCTAGTGCACGTTTTCGGTGCGACTGGATTAGGGAGTTTGGGTTGTTGCCGAATCCTTGCGGCAATCTGTTCAGAGCCGGAAAGCTTCTCGCTTCAAAGCTACGGAAATGGCTTTCTGTAAAGACTCAAACGCTTAGTGAAGCCGCCTCCTTTCTGTCGTTCAGCAGAACTAATACACAAAACACTGCGGTGTAGTTTTGTGTATCCTCCACACCGCATTTATAGCGCAACGCCATGCACTTGTAAACACGTTTCTGTATGGGGGACTTTTGTGCATTCATACACATCCCGGTATGGTCGCGGGTTGTGAACGCACGAACCTGTAGAGAATTCGAGGTTGCAAGGCTGTTCAGTTGCTAAGATTTGGTGAGAGACCAACAATGCGAGGCATTTATCTGCGCCTCTGAGTAGCGAATGAAGAGGCCCACCAACATCCCATGCTGCGATACGACTATGAACAATTCCGGATTGCGCTGGGACAACGGATAAAGCAGCTCCGGAAGGAGCGCAAGCTGACGCATCGCGCTCTAGTAAGCGAGTACGGCTTCCACATGACACAAGTCGCCCGGATCGAGCGAGGAGAAGCGTTCTCTGTCCCAACATTGCTACGTTTGGCAGAAACCTTTCAGGTTCCGGTCGGTCAACTAATTGAAGGCATTGGCGAAGTGTCTGACGAAGAGGCCAACGCGCAAGCTGAACCGTCTCCAAAGAAGAAGAAATCGCAGTCCTGATGCGTTGACGACAGCTCAAACGCTGAAAGTTGGGATGTGTATTGTGCATCTACCTACTACACGTGTTGAGCGTCCCGTTTCTGGACACCATCCAATACTGAAATTGTTGAGAAGAGTGCTGAATGGGCTGGACGCAATTACATCTCGTGGACAGTGAAGGCATGGAAGTATTGCCCTCCATCAAAGCAGGCGTCGAATCAGCGTTCGGCTGGGTAGTGAGCACGTACCCGAATCTCGATCCCGCTGTCCTCGCAGAGTGGGCCGAGGAGATCGGAAGCGCGATGCAAGAGAACAAGAACACTCACGCGACACCGCGCCGTTATGCGTATGCCGCGATGCATGGAAGAGTGCGCGATTACCTGAAGACGCGCGCCTCAAAAGAGACGTCGGAAGGTAGCAGTCTCGAGCTTGAGAAATGGGCCGGAGTGGACGCTGACGCACAGGCCCGGATTGAGCGCAAAATTTTCTTTCAAGAGCTGGGGACGAAGCTGGAAGAGCGCGACCAGGCGATTCTTGCTCTCCTGCTTCAGGACGTCACAAGCGCCGCAAGTGTTGGCAAGGTCCTCGGAATCAGCGAGTCAGCTGCCGCTAAAGCCATCCAACGACTCAAATTACGTATTGCATCTTTTGTAGGTTCCAGCAGAATAAAGAGTGGCGACGCGGGCCATGACTTTCAAAATTTATGCGAGACGAAGGGTTAGGCAGTCTACTTGGACCTGATAAGGGATTACTTCCTGGATGCTCACCCAAACCCTGACCGAATCGGGTGTCCGGATGAGAAGACGCTGAACGACCTAGCGGAGGATCGCTTGCCTCTGGAACATCCTGCACGTCTGCATCTAGCTTCATGCTCCGAGTGCGTGGCGGAATATCTGGGATACCGGGGAGAGTGGAAGCAGGCTCAAGGTGAGCCTGCCAGCATGGTTAAGGCTGCCAGCCAGCCAGCTCCAACACCCTTGCGACCGCGCCAGAGCCTAACACTTGGCAAGTGGGTTTACGCGCTTGCCGCCTCAGTGTTGTTGATTGTCGGCGGGACCGCAATCTATGAGCTGAACTCTAAGCCTCCTCATGGCTCTATAGAAGTGGCGTCTAGCAATCCTCGGAACGCGGCGGTAGACCTGTTTGAAGCGACTACCGCACGCGGAATAGGCAATGAGGACGATGCCGCTCCGCTTCAGCAAGTCACCCTGCCTACTGCTGTGGTTCGTCTCTCCGTTACGCTTCCGCGTTTCAGCCAGATCGGTGAGTACAGGATCATGGTCTCTACCGATCGTGCGGGTAGCCATGTGGTTGCAACAGGCGTCGGCGTTGCTCAGGAGACTGTGGGCAAGGTCAGGGTGAACGTTACTCTGGACCTCCGCTCCGCGAAACCTGGGGCGTACTTCTTGGCCACGGTGCGGGGCTCTGATAATGGGACGTACTACTATCCTCTGCAAGTTGAACGCTAAGATCGCCGTTCTTGCTTATTAGCAAGGTAACAATTCAGTTTGCCAGATATTTACTTATGAACTAACCGCAGCATTCCGAGATAGCCGGGGGGCGTTGCGGGGTGTCCCCGCAGTGGGGGTGCCGGAAGAGGTGGGCCGGTCTTTTCGCCGGCGCACCTCTGGAGGCAGGGGGAGACTTCCCCCCTTTAGCTTGCACGTGTGTTTGCTGCAGAAACCTGCTTCAGCGCGGAGTCGAGCTGGTTGTCTCGTCCTGCCGTAGCGTCTGCAAAGGACCACGAAACTTCGACATCGGGCGTGATGCCCTTCCCTTCGATCTGGGTTCCCTTCGCGCTCACGTAAGCCGCTACCGGAATCACGAGGCGGTAGCCGAACCCGAGCTTGCTGGCTTTTCGAGAAACCAGTCTGCCCGGTGTTCTGGTGCCAACTATGGTGGCTAATCGGTTCTCTTGGGCGAATTGTGCAACCATCTCGGCTGCTCCGGTCGTATGTTCATTCACAAGAATGACCGTGCTTCCCTGATAAGCCTGAGTTCCCAGACCTTCCGTGTAGAGGTAAACAGAGGTCTTGCCCATAAACTTCAGAGCGAGACCCGGGATGGCAAGTCTGGAACGTGGAACCTTGCTGAACTTCGGGAAGGTTGACGGATCGATCCGTTTCTCAGCCATCTCGCGGTTCTTGCTGTAACCGACCGGAAGCCTGTCAGGTGTGAGGTAGCTCATCAACGCGAGCCCTCCAATACCCCCTCCTGGATTGCCTCGAAGGTCGATGATGAGCTTCTTCGATGCTGCGAAAGATCCGCGGAACAGCCGGTCCAGCTCGTTTGCAAAGTCTATGCCCACCTTCCCCTGGAAAAGGCTGACCCGTAGGTATGCCACACCGTTGATGTCGCGACTCGTTACAGCGGTGAGATCGGAATATGGGTTGTCCTTGTACTTTGGATTACCCGTATTGAGAGAAAGCGTGACGATATGGGAAGGCTGGCCGCGAGACACTGTGACTGGAATCGTGTGCCCCATCTCGAACGGCGGTTCAATCGCTTTGTCGGATGAAGGAAGCATCTCCTTTCCAGCCGCAGTGAGGAGAACATCTCCGGTCTGCACCCCAGCTTCCACGGCGACACCGCCCGGAAGGACATCCTGGAAGACCCACCGGAGACCACCTTCGATGGACTGTACCGAAAAGCTTGCGTTGATCGCATTTCGGGGATTGATCTTGGTCCTCTCTGAGAGAAGGCCAAGAGTCCGGGGCGAAAGATCGCTAAGCATCTCTGTGACTGCCTTCTCGAAGGTATCGGCGTCAGAGGCATCAACGACTGAGGAACGGTGTCGCTGGATAATCCTGTCCCAGGCGCTCTTGTCGAACGCTGGATCGAAGTATTTGTCGGACACCAAGGCTTGAATCTTTCCTAGGAGTGTTTCTCGTTGCTCTTTGTTGAGATCCATTTAGTTCCTTTACAGAGTGCCGTTGGGGTCACCAACGATTTGGAAGCTGGCCCAGAAATATGGCGCCAGCCCCTGATTGAGCATTTCGAGCTGAGCCGTACGTAAGGCGTCAACCTTCCGCTTGTGAGCAGCAAGTTCCATATAGAAGGCTTCCATCACATGCGGCGCGGCGTGGTCGTCCACCTCCCAAAGGGTGGACACTACCGAGTCCGCTCCGGCTTCGATAAAAGCATTCACAAGGTTTGTCACGCCTGCTTCACCAACGGGACCAACTCCCGTGTTGCAAGCGGATAAAGTGACGAGCCTCGCGTTGAGATGCAGCCCGCGAATCTCGCGAACTTGGAGCAAACCATCGTCCTCGCCCTCTGCACCATCAGGCGCGAAAACGAGTGATGATCAGTCTGGGTAATCCAGATCGACGTAGCCATGTAGAGCGAGATGAACAACCTCTGTGCTCGCGAGATCAAGGTGTTTGAAGTGGGTCTCAGTGGCGTCAGATCCTAGGAGAATAGTGCTTGGATGAGGGAGGTCCTTCGCGATTGTCTCCACTTCGGCCTGGCTCTCCGGTAAGGGAACCAGTTGACTTCTCTGTGGTCCTGAAATTGCACGGACAATGGGATTTCGGTCGTCTGTATGCTGGGTCCAGGCTGCGACACCTACGTATGGAAGTGAATCTAACGATTGCCCCTCCACGCGCTTATTGAGCAGATCGAAGACAGTTGCCGAAGGCGTTACATCGACGGTGTGTGTAGAAAGCACGTAGGAAGATCCGTCTTTCAAAGCAGCGAAGGGCAGCAGATGCAGGGCTCCATCCGGCACGATGATGAGGTCGGTTTTCGCGCTGTACTGCTTCACCGGCTGAAGCAGCTCCCCGAAGAGTTTCCCGGCTAGTGCTGTGTCCTCTTTCTTGGTTGCGATCTCCTTCCGGTAGCGATTGGCATCTGCCTCAATCGTGGCTTTGGACGGCAGGCTGTAGGGGGTTACCGAATCGCGTGTGATCGCGAAAGCATATGAAGCGGGTTCAGCCAGAACGTATTCGATCAGGACAGTGCTGGGGGAGAGCGCCTTTTGTACGGTTGCGAGCCGTACTGGATGAGTAATCGTCTGTTGGGCAAGTGCGCTCGGGCTGATTTGCAGCTCAGTGTTGTAGATCGCGTTTAGAAGACGGGTTCTTTCCTCTGGGTCCTCGGCCTGGATCAGAGCCACGTTCAGAGCGTTCAACTTTCGCTCGGCTGGTGTTGTCGCGTGGACTGGCTGAATCTCGTGGTGCTCGATCGCATCGGTTTCAATGCGCCCTCTGACCTTTTCCAGAGTTTGCAG
This sequence comes from Acidipila sp. EB88, assembly GCF_003858395.1. Lineage (GTDB taxonomy): Bacteria > Acidobacteriota > Terriglobia > Terriglobales > Acidobacteriaceae > EB88. Next base: position 18,303 of record NZ_QWEV01000002.1, read on the forward strand.
TGCTTCGTCGTACCGTTTCTGTCCAGCTAGAGAGGCAAAATAGCCGGAATATACGTCGCTCATCTCGGCCAGGAGCTGACGTTGGTTGCCTGCGGTGGCGGCGTGCTGAAGCATGTTGTCAACGAGCGCCATGCTCTTCCGGTACAGCACGTCAGACTGTCTAGCGTTCCCCATCTTCAATGCAATTTCGGCCTTGATTGCGAGGTTTCGCGGAACGATATACAGCTCGTCAGGAATCTCCGTGTTGGCTTGGATTGCGTCGTTGATCGAGGCCAGTGCGCTAGACAGATTGCCTTGGTGTTCGTATGCCTGGGCGAGCAGTCCCGCTGCATCGGCAACTCCGCGCGGGTTGGTGATGCGGCGAGAGATCTTTATGGCTTCGGAGTAATCTGCTATCGAAGCGTCCCAGTGTTTAAGGTCGCGATAGATCGAACCTCTAGAGATGTAAACCTGGGTCTTATGGCCGTCGTAGACCGTTCCCTGGAGGTTCGTCAGGGACTCATTTGCAAGTCTGAGAGCCGCGTCGTATTGATGCAGACCCTCCAGCGCGTCGATCTTGCCGTAGATGGCGATGGTAGGCGATGCAAGCTCAGGATGTAGAGCGGCAAGCCTGATCGCCTCGTTCAGAGGCGTCAGAGCTTCTTTGTACCGCCGAACCTGAACCAATCCAACACCGAAAACGCTGGCATATCGCACTGTGGCCGCAGGGTCGCGCTCTACTTTGGACAAGCCCCATGCTTTCGTGACCTGATCTTTGGCCGTTTCTGTATCCCCAAGAATGAACGCGGCTATTCCTTGGTCTCCAACGGCGCGGGTCGCCTGAGCTAGATGACGTTGCTTCAAAGCAAGCCGTTCAACCTCCTGCCAGGTCGCCCGCGCCTGAGCTGCGTCATAGTCGATCTCGAAGCCTCCAAGAACCGTCAGAAGCCGAAGCCTTGTTTCGGGATCATGGGCAGCTGGAAGCTGCAAGGCTTCAGTCACACGGAGGATGTTGCTCCGAAGGCTCACTCTTTCGTCGGGCGGTAGCTGGCTGACTGCGGCATAAAGAGCCTTCGACTGCTCGTGCTGAGACTCGAAGAGATGCTCAGCCCTTGCATAAAGCGGCTGGGCATCCGTCCATCGGCTGTTCCATGCCAAAGCGTCTGCGCGGTCCAGTAAACCTTGGGCTGACTCCGGTGGAGCTGAGCTGTGGTGCGGCGAAACGGCGTAAAAGTACGCTCCAGCCGCCAGCCCGAATGTCACTCCCAAAGCTACGGCTACTTTCTTGGCCCGACTGCGTTTCGACATCTCTCGATTTTATGTTTTTTCTTCGCCCTTCCCCAGGCGGCGGAGCCCCTACAAACGTTTACGGGGTTAGTGAGGCACACCCATGCTCTCCGACGCGCTTCTTGATGCCTTTCTGGGCGATCTGGCACAGCTCTAATCGCAAGCCTCAACACTCTAAAGATCCCTGACCTCGTTCAGCAAAGTCATCTTAAGGTGACCTTGAGCCCTTCTCAAGTGGATGCATGGGCCCTAGAGGAAGGCTATGCGCGAAAAGGTCCCTTGCATGTCGGGGTTTGTTCTGTGTCGAAAAATGAACGGTGTCTGATCCACATCCATCGGCCTTCGAACATCGTGAAAACATCTTGAGATTTCCTGTACAACATGCAATCTCTTGCTTCCTTATTAGGCGAGACCGGGAAGTGCTGAATCTCAGACTGGGAGGTGCGGGCATTATGACCGGGAGGTGCAAGCACTGCGACTGGAAGGTGCGGAACGTGTGACCGGAAAGTGCTGGGAAATCTTGCAAAATCAACAACGGATTGTGGAAAAGAAAATCGTTGAGCAATCTTGCTTCACGAGTTGATTGAAAATGCAGCATTTTCTTAAGGCGACTCGAATTCAAACCCCACTATGACCGGGAAGTGCTGGCAAATGTGCCATGGGTAAGTGACCGGGAAGTGCTGGCGAAACGTGCCATGGGAAAGTGACCGGGAAGTGCTGGCCAACGTGCTTTAGGCAGGTGACTGGGAAGTGCTGCCAATATGCCTCAGGCAAATGACTGGGAAGTGCTGCCAATACGCCACAGGCAAATGACTGGGAAGTGCTGGTCAACTTGCTCTAGGAAGTGACCGGAAAGTGCTGACCAATGTGCTTTAGGGAAGTGACCGGGGAGTGCTACCAATGTGCCTCAGGCAAATGACCGGGAAATGCGGCTGGGAGGCTAGATGCAATCAATCTTGATTGTGGCAGCCGCGCACTTCCAGTCCCGAGACTACATCATTGCTGATCTCCGGATCGTGTCAAAGCATGCTCTATTTGCATGCATTCGGAAGTGCAACTATCCGCTAACCTCGAAGCGCTAACGCAAACTATTAACCTCCCCATTCGAGTGAGGTAAACGCACAAAAATGTGGTCCGATTAAGAGGAAGAACAGCCGGTAAATGGAGGCACAGCAATCCTGAAAACACCCCAACATCAACCCTATTTAGGCTAAGGAGTCACCGCTTTTAACAGATCCTGCAATTAGGGCATTGTGACTTCAGCGAACGCTTGAACCGATGACTGGGAAGTGCTGAAAGCAAAAGGAAACTGAGCTGCAAGAAAGATGTCATTGAAATGAAAGCCAAACCTGACCGGGAGGTGCTGCTACAACGCCTTCTTTGCCTAGTAGCTACATCGCACCAAAGACAAGTGACCTCGAATGAGCTATTTACAAAGCAGGGCTCAGATTTTCGGCGATTCTTCTGATGCAGATCAAGGTTCGCACAGGGAACATACCCGAGCCATTTTGACCGGGAAGTGCCGAGCTTTGACCCAGGAGTGCGGTTTGCTCCACTCACATAAGACTCTAAAACCGCAATTCTAGGCTAGGCTTCGTGCCGATTGGGTACTGGTAAACGGCGTGCCGCTCGGGCCTGGGGCAGGAAGTGCACGCCTGCCTTTGGGGGGCCAATTCGTAAGCCAGCTTTCTCGGCTTCAGCGTTGATCTCCGGCCAGATTGTCTTGAAAACCGTGATTGCTTCCTTGAACCTCGTGCGTATCCGGCTAGTCACACTGTCTTCCTGCCAAAGTTGCTCGCGAAGGCTTCCCCATGGGATCAGTGTTTCGGTTTGAGCGGAGAAGCTCCGCCAGTAAAGGAAGATGAGGTGGTCCTGAAGCTGCGATTTTTTCTTCGTAGCTTGGAGGAGTTCGAAAGGAACAGGTACGTGGTACTGCAATATCTCCTTGAAGATGCGCTCACCTAAGCGAAAGCCGAAGGTTGGAGTGTCGAGCAGCAGGAGGGATTGCCCGTTCTTGGCCGCCTTCATGTCTACGGAAGTCGGCAAGTGCGACTCTTCGATAAAAGGTACAAGCACGGTTGACTCGGTACTTCCCTTCCTGACCACTCCTATGGTCAGGCCGGTAAGCCGCAAATACCTCTGTTTCAAATCCTTGCGGTTCTTACCGCTGTCGGCCATCCCAACATCTTTAAGAAATTCTGTCGCTGTGTCCCAACTCACAATAGGAGATTTCGTCTTTATCGCCTTATCTATCATCCAGTGCAAAAGCGTTCGATCGGAGCCATATGGCATACCAATCCCATCAAGTCCTGCACTAAAGGTGACCGAAACTGTGGAACCATCGCCCAGCCTTGCCCGACGAACAATCTTTGTTTCAGCCGTAGGGCTATAAGGAAGGCCGCAAAGAACCATGGCTTGCGCAATTTGGGTCATCTGAATGCCGAGCGCGCCTGCATCCCGCTTCTCGCGTAGGCGCACAAGATCCTGAATAAACCGATCTTTGCTTTGGCTTTCCTCAGCCTGGCGGTCGCGCTTTTTCGCAAGACTTGGATCATTCTTTATCATGCGTTGATCTCCGATCAGAGGTAGCGCTGAAGATTCAAGTCGATTGCTTCATTGATTAGGTCTGTTTGGTTGACCTCGTGTTTCTGCGCTGCTAGCTCGAGTTTGTCCTTCAGGCTCTGCGGCATGCGAAAGCTGACCAAAACTGATCGTTCCCGCTGTTTCTTTTTTAAAAGCGAGCCATGTTGCCCAAAAGCAATTGGAGAGATGTCGACAGCTTCGCGCGTCTTGACCTGACTTCCCTGTGGCTGCTCGCCTTTCTCTTCAATCCTCGCTGACCCGGGCATGCTGTCGAGAAGACGAGCTTCTGCCTCAGCTGAGACCGTCGACCTCGATGGTTCTCGCATGATCGTTGGTCTAAGGTTGTGAAATGCAGATTTCACTGATGTACGGCTAGACATTTCGAAATTACCTCCTTGGTGAGTGAAAGTATCTCTTCTGCAGCTTTCGATGATGGTGCGAACTCTACTACTGTCTGCCCGCTGGCTGGCGCTTCCGCAAATGGCGTCCGGTCATGAACCTCCGAGTCGAAAATGGCAATGTCTATTCCCTGATCAGCAAACATCGACATCGCGCCTTCTTTAGCGCTCCGGCCAAGTCGATTGCTCGCGTGTTTTGCGTTCAGGAGGAGAAAAACCTTCTGCTCCGGCCGCACTGTAGCCACGTCACAAAGGACGGGAAGCATGATGGAGGTCGCGAGAAAGTCAATCGGTGTCGGCCGGGTGGGAATGATGACAAAGTCTGCAGCAAGCAGGGCAGAACGCGTCACAGTGCCGAAGCCTTTTTTCTCTGTTCCTGGGGGCAGTCGATGATCACTACTTCGTACGACGAGTTCGCGATCACCTTGGGGAGTTCTTTATGGATCGAAGGGGTGGACATAGCGATTACATCAAAGTTCAAGCGGCTATCTTCCGAGCGGTTCCGCCACTCAGTAGCACTCCCCTGTGGGTCTGCATCAACTACCAATACTCGAACTCCTGCCGCTGCAAGGCCGCCAGCAACGTTCATGCATGTAGTTGTTTTGCCGCAGCCGCCTTTTTGGTTTGCTATGGCTATCGTTATAGACATGAGAGATGTATAGCAGTAATGCTAGGTGTATGGGTAGACATACATCGCGCTGTACATCACCCGGGTACCAACATCGTTACTCCTTTAAGGCCGGAGTGTCCAAGATCAGGTCCCAGAGTGGGTAGCTACTGCCCGGCCTGACTGTTGATGTCTCTAGAGAGCTAGACGCGTGACTGTACAGCAAGACATATGTCCTGATGTACATAACATTGCACGCGCTGCTAAATGAAAGCTCGAGACAGTCTCCACAAGCCTCTGAGAACAGAGCGCCGTGCCTGCTGCCGTGTCGCAAGCTGATGGAGCTCCTAAATACCGCGAATCTAGGCTGGCCTGAGCCGCTAAAACAAAGATCCAGAAGGCGTATGTTTTTACGCGTATCTATGTAGCTAGATAGCCAGATACTAGTACAGCCTTTTAGGTATACGAGGATACAGCGGTATAGCAGCGAGCCAATACAAGCGGGTAGACAGCCGTACAGCCCTACAGCTATTTAAAAGTATCACACATACATATAGCCATATATCCAGACCGACATACGTCTGTACATCTATATGGTCGTACATCTTACACCCATTAGTCCGTTCTGCCATACAGCTGCGAAGCAGTACGGCAGTACAGCAGTACAGCCACGCCAGAGTATATAAATGCAGCCAGACAGCCAGACAGCCAGACAGCCACACAGCCAGACAGCCGCACAGCCAGACATACATCCATACAGCCATGTCGCCATGCCGCCTATGCTCAGCAAGAGTGTCTTAGAGCCACGCAGCACTACATTGCCAAGGCTATACAGCAACACAGCCAGCAGCGCAGCCATAAGGGCATGTGCACAGACATACATTCATCCATGAGGCGCCTGGATGTGGCGAAAGCTACCTTTTCTACATTGCCCCACATCGATCGCAGCAAGAACCGACTTGAAGGCCCGCCTAGTAGGCACTAGTGAAAGGCCGTACCTTTTAGCTGCCGAGGGCCGCTAGGCACCAAATAAAGCTGCGTTGGAGCTTTGATTCACCCAATCACTTCCAAAGTCACCCGGTGAGCCATACAGCGATCCATATTTCTAGACATACAGTTGTACGGTGGTTCGAAGACAGCTGGATGCAATGCGCTTTCTGCCGCTCGCACCGTCCTACGAGCCCCATCTTCTACAGCATGCACTTCTCCTAGACACAAGAATCCAGCCGCCTAGACCGCTCGTCCAGTCGCAATCGCTCGAACATTTCCTGCATTTCGTCTACTTCCGGAACCTGGCGGGGCACAGGGGGCGCCTCAAGGGAGGCCTCGATGGAGCCGAGATCCTGTTCCAGGGCCAGTACGAGCAGGTAGAGGTTCTGGAGCAGGGAAGCGGGATCGGCGCCGCGGATCTCGATCCGGCCGGGCTCGATCTGGATCTCAGGCGGAAGGTCGCGGAGCATCACGGCGTGGAGGTCCTCGGGGAGGTCGACCTTGAGCGACCGCGGCCGAGGCACAGGTTCGGCGAACAGGAGCCGTTCGCGGTGGGCAGCAGTGAGGTCGTCCGCAGAGTCGACTGCTTCCAGGTAGCGGAGCAGGGCGGCGCGGGAGACCAGGTAGGTTCCGCCGATGTTTTGGACCTCGCCGATGGCGCGCATGAGGGATTGGGCGGTGACGCGCTGGACCGCGAAAACCCGCTCGAGGTCGCGCCGGGTCCAGCTTTCCGTGACAGAATGCCGCACCCGCTCGGCGATCTCGCCGGCCCGATGCCGCCAGGAAACGGTCCTAGCCACGTCTTTTGCCTCCAGAGAGCACGCTTCGAGGGTACCCTATTGTTGGCTGACCTGCCGATAATGCATGTCGTGGATGCTGTAAACTGACCCACGATAAGAGATGCTTCTCAGGGGTCAGCGTGTTATGGTGCCTTTCAAGGTCAAAATAGGCCTGCCAAGAGGGAGTGCTGTGACCGATAAGGGCAACCAGGACCTAACCTTAAAGCTGAGTTCTCCAGGGCTGGGTTTTGCCAGCATAAAGCCCACCCTTCCGCGGCTCGCGCCCGACGATCCACTCTGGCGGACGGCCGAGGCTGCCAACCAGTACGTGCTGGCCGCGAAATCCCCCGCAACCCGTCGGGCCTACGCGGCAGACTGGCGTCACTTCGGGGCGTGGTGCCTCGAGCACGGTCTCCTGTCGCTCCCGGCGGAGCCCGCGACGGTCGCCCTCTATCTGGCCGCCCTGGGCGCGACCCATAAACCAGCCACGATCACTCGGCGGCTGACCGCAATCACCGCAGTGCACGGGGAGGCAGACTTTCCATCGCCCGCCAACCTTTCGCATCGCCTGGTTGCCGACACCCTGCACGGGATCCGCCGGACGCTCGGGACGTCCCAGAAAGCAAAAGAGCCGCTTTCGGTCACCCAACTCGTTAAAGTGCTCGACCACCTCGAAGGCGGACTGCTCGCCGCCCGCGACCGGGCGCTGCTCTTGATCGGCTTCTCCGGGGGGCTGCGCCGGTCGGAACTCGCCGCCTTATCTATAGAGAAGCTCGAGTGGCACAAGACCGGGATCACGATCCAGCTCGATCGCTCCAAGACCGACCAGGAAGGGGAGGGCAGGGAGGTGGAGATCCCGATCGGCATCCACCCGGAAACCTGCCCGGTGCGGGCGCTCCAAAACTGGCTTGAACGGGCGAACCTCAAGGACGGCCGGGTGTTTCGCCGGGTCGACCGCCACGGCAATGTCGGCGCGGCTCTCGACAAGGACTCGATCGGGGTCATCGTGCAAAGGTCTGTGAAGCGAGCCGGGCTCGCCGCGAAGCACTACGGCGGCCACTCGCTGCGCGCCGGCTTCGCGACCCAGGCCTATCTGAAAGGTGCGACTGAGCTCGAGATCATGCAGCAGACCGGCCACCGCTCCCTCAGCATGGTCCGTCGTTACATCCGCGAAGGTAAGAAACTGCGGCAGACTGCGGCCGGGAAGCTAGGGCTGTAGCCCACTAACAAGCGATCGAAGCAGAGCGTGTGACGAGTAACGTCTGCGAGGGCACGTCATCTCGGGTGCAAGCAGAAGACTGCCGCCACAGGGGACAACAGGTGGACCTCTAATAGCGCGGTAGAGTTGACTTGTCAGCTTTCACAAGGAGCCACTTTGCCGGATCGAAAGTCAGGCCTCGAAGTATCAACCGCATATCAGGCACTGCTGGAGAGTGTGTCTGACTTGCTCCTGAATGGTCGGCAAAGCGCTGCGAAATCAGTCAATGCCGTCCTGACGACGACTTACTGGTTGGTGGGTAGGCGCCTTGTTGAGTTTGAGCAGGGCGGCAAGGAGCGGGCGGCCTATGGCTCGGAACTGTTGAAGCGGCTGTCCGTGGATCTCCGAAATCAGCTCGGGCGTGGATTCTCAGAACGCAATCTGGAGCAGATGCGCCAGTTTTATCTTCAGTGGTTCAATCCGCAGACGCTGTCTGCGGATTCTGGTCATCACGTTGGTCGCGGCATTTCGCAGACACCGTCTGCGAAATCGAGTCCTGGACACGTGCCGACTTTTCCACTCTCCTGGTCCCACTATGTAAGGCTACTCTCTGTACCAGAGCTCACTGTCAGGCGGCACTATGAAGAAGAGGCTCTTCGAGGAGGCTGGTCAGTCCGCCAACTCGATCGGCAAATTGCAACGCGTTCCTTTCAGCGCTCCCGCACTGAGCAAGCGAAGGGCGAGCGTGCAGAAGGCAGTGTCAACTTCGAGATCAAGGATCCTTTTGTCCTCGAGTTCCTGAATCTGAAGGATGAATACTCAGAGGCGGATCTCGAAGAAGCATTGATCCGGGAACTGGAGCAGTTTCTCCTGGAGCTCGGCAATGATTTTGCCTTCATCGCCCGTCAAAAGCGACTGAAGGTAGGGACAGAGTGGTATCGAGTCGACCTGCTCTTTTTCCATCGCAGACTGCGAAGCTTGATCATCGTGGAATTAAAACTTGGCAAGTTTACACACGCGGATGCAGGTCAGATGAATCTCTATCTGAACTACGCCCGAGAGCACTGGACCAATCCGGATGAGAACCCTCCGATCGGTCTCATCCTCTGCTCCGAACAGGATGCCGCCGTCGCGCACTACTCTCTTGGCAATCTCGGAAATCAAGTGGTTGCCCGCGAATATCAGCTGACTCTACCCACGGAAGATGAACTCGTGCAGAGATTAGAAGCGAGGCGTCGGCAGCTTGCATTGTGAGCCATGTACGCGCATCACACTGGTCGTGTCCAAATCTTCCGAGCAGCTTGGGAGAGCGCCAGGTATCCATATGACCCAACAGCAGTTCGTTCCCAGCTGCTAACGGTTTCGTAGAGGTTGGGCTTTGTGGTTGCGTGCTTGCTGCTGGCTGACTTCTTCATGGGCGGCTTCGGCTCTGGAGTGGTTTGGCTGTGCTTGTTCTCGAACGCGCCTTGGCCTAGGCCACGCCTGCAGAGGTAGCAAGTGCAAGGGGGTGGATTCCTTTCAGGGAGAGCGGCCGCGGCCGCTCTGCACAAGCGAAGCGCGGAAGATGAAGGTGCCCCCTTGCGCGCGCGAGAGACAGCGTCTCTGAGCAAGTACTTTGTCATGTCCGGCCGCGCAGCGTTCCATTGCATTGTGTCGTTGTTGAGTCGGTAGAGGACTCCCCTCGCTTTTTCCGCATCGTAAGTGCAATGGAATGAGCGATGTAGGTCTCAGTTGTTCTTCTGAGAATAAGACATTCTCAGAGGTTGAGAGTGGTACAGTACGCAGAAGGCGTTTTGACGCATAAGGACGCTCAAAGCACTCGGGGGACCACTTTGGATGAGCTTGCGCCGCAGGAAGAGCACGCTTTGCTGGACGTACAGGTAGCCGCAGCTCTGGCGGCCGCACCCGACCCGCTGCTTGAACAGGCGGAGCTTTACCTCGAAGCCGCCAAAGCACCCTCGACCCTGCGGGCCTACCGATCCGACTGGGAACACTTCCTTGGTTGGTGCGAGCACCGCGGGGTCGCAGCCTTGCCGGCCGAGCCTGGCACCGTTGCCCTTTACCTGGTCGCGCTTGCCGCCAGCCACAAACCTGCCACCATCACGCGGCGGCTGACCTCGATCACCAAGGCACACGCGATCGCCGGGCATCCCACGCCGGCCAAGATGGAGCATGCCATTGTGGCCGAAACCCTGCAGGGGATCCGTCGGGAGCTGGGCACCCGGCAAACAGGCAAGACGGCACTCGTCACCGCCGACCTCATCCAGGTTCTGGCCCATCTCGACGAAGGGCTGGGAGGCGTACGCGACCGAGCGCTTCTGCTAGTTGGCTACAGCGGAGCATTCCGCCGTTCGGAGTTGGCCACCTTTCAGTTCGAAGACCTAGCGTGGGTCGACGAAGGCGCGGTCCTGACGCTCCGTCGCTCGAAGACCGACCAGGCTGGGCAGGGAAGAGCCGTCGCCATTCCGCGCGGCAGCCATGCCCAGACCTGCCCCGTCACTGCGCTCGGCACCTGGATCCGGGAAGCAGCCATCACAGGTGGGCCACTGTTCCGGCCGGTCAGCCGCAGCGGGCATATCCGCAACACAACGCTGCATCCGGATTCGGTCGGTGCCATCGTGAAGCGGGTGGTCGCCCGCGCTGGCTTCGATCCCTCGGCTTTCGCGGGTCACTCGCTGCGTGCAGGTTTCGCGACCCAGGCTGCTCGTAATGGGGCGACAGCCTTCGACATCATGCGGCAGACAGGGCACCGGTCCGTGAACACCGTGTCGCGCTACATCCGTGAGGCGCAGTTGTTCCGCGATTCTCCGGCCGGAAAGCTGGGACTCTAGCGAGCCGGGACTGCATGTCGAGGTGCGGTGCATGACAACCTGGGGCGCTTACGATAGTGGGAGCTGATGGCGAACGATCTGAATAAATCGAGTGGTGGTACGGAGAGCCTCCTTCATGATCTCCGTGCGCTCATCCAAAGCGCTCGTCAGAGAGTGCTGCGGGCCGTGGACGCAGTCCAGGTTCAGACATGTTGGGAAATCGGCCGGCACATCGTGGAGTTTGAGCAAGGTGGTTCCGTTCGCGCGGAATACGGCACTCGGCTTCTGCCGGTGCTGGCTGAGTCGCTCAGCCGAGAGTTCGGGAAGGGCTTCGATGTTTCGAACCTTCGGCACATGCGCGTCTTCTACCAGGCTTTTCCAATTCGCGACGCACTGCGTCCTGAATTGAGCTGGACCCACTACCGGACGCTGCTCAAGGTGGAGCAGGAAGCGGCTCGGTCCTGGTACATGGCAGAAGCTGCTACGCAGGGCTGGACCACCCGGGCGCTGGAGCGGCAGATCAATACCCTATACTACGAGCGGCTGCTTGCGACTTCCGACCGTCCGGCAGTGGAACACGAGGCAATGTGCGCGATTACACCCCTCCAGACTCCGAGAGATTTCGTCCGTGATCCAGTCATGCTGGAGTTTCTCGGGCTCCCAGGAGTCGGCCGTTTGCTCGAAGCGGATCTCGAACGCGCTCTGCTGGACAATTTGCGAGGGTTTCTCCTGGAGCTTGGCCGCGGCTTCGCGTTTGTGGGAAGGCAGTACAAGCTGAGCACTGAAAGCAAGGACTTCTACGTTGATCTGGTTTTCTAAACTTCCTGCTGGAGTGCTTCGTGCTGTTCGATCTCAAGTCCGGAGAGTTGACACATCAGGACATCGGCCAGATGGACATGTACGTTCGCATGATGGACGAGTTCAAGCGTGGTGCAGATGACAACCCAACTGTCGGAATCATCCTGTGCACACAGAAAGACGCCTCCGTGGTGCGCTACTCCGTGCTTCACGAGAGCGAACAGATGTTCGCAAGCCGCTACAGGCTAGTTCTACCCTCCGAAGAGGAACTGAGGATGGAGCTGCAGCGAGAACGGGATCAGCTTTCAGATGGATGACCGCTGCGTAGGCTTCCGGCTTCTCGGCTAAGCAGAATTGAGGAAGGTAGCCGCGACAGTTGCCCATCTAAAGCACAATGCTCAGCAATGTTGGTGATGCCATTCCACATAACTGGGAGGCCCGGCAGTGGGTGGCCATGGGTGACCCGGTTTTCAAAATACGGGACATCATCAAACGCGAGAACATCGCAGTCTTCTCCAGCAATTGTTCGCTTTACGGGAGCCTTTCGGAGAAAGTGTCTTCTACTTTGCTGTCGATGGTGCCCACCATCGAAACGTACTCTATAGATGAAAGCTTCCTGAACCTAGGTGAGTTCCGCGAAAGGGAAGTGGAATCTCTCGCGCGTGATCTTCGCGACCGCGTTCAACGTTGGGTGGGCATCCCGACGTGCGTCGGGATCGCCTCCACAAAAACGCTCGCGAAGGTCGCCAACTTCATCGCCAAGAAACGTCCGGGGTATGGCGGCGTCTGTGATTTGCGCTCGGCTGCGGTCTGAGCGGAGTTGCTGCCTACCGTGCCCGTCGATGAGGTCTGGGGCATCGGTGGAGCATCGGCGGCAAAGCTCTCCAGATTGGGTGTCCAGACGGCCGCCGACCTTGCTGCATTCAACCCGGATGATGCGCGGGCGTTGATGACGGTGACGTGTCAGTTGAGAAAATCTACGTCGTTTATATTTTGGAATTATCTGTCGTATTGAAGGATACGACCTTACGGTGGTGCCAAAGACCAGGCTCTCGCGAGCAGCGTCTACTGGACTCTGCTTCTAGGATCGGAGTTGGCGATAAGCTGGTAAGTGGTTCACAGATTAGAGCTTATTCCTCGTCTCGCTCGTACCGAGCTTTCCTTGTGACATTGATTGTGTCTCACTTCATAGTCCTCGATCCGCGTAAACAGAGACTTGAATGCGACAAACAATTCCAAAATATAGACGACAGAGATTGTCACAAACGACAGCATGACCAAGGGCGGCGAACTCGTCGTTGGTTGGATATTCCGTCCCGTACTCGGGCGTCGCTCCGTTTCGCCGGGGTTGCGCCAGCTCCTTGCAGTCGTGTCACTGCCCCAGAAAGACTGCGACCACGCCGAAGAGACGGAGACAACTTCAAACATTGAGAAGCCAACTTGCACCATCAAATTGGAACCAAAAATGTGAACTTACTGAAACAAATATGATCGTGCGCCTCAGACGTCGTTTGAGGCGCACGATGCCAATCGATTCAGGGAAATCTGGTACGGACTGACAGCAACGCTAAGCAAGCTCCAGATCTTCGGTCGATCAGCTTAGTTTCGCTGCTCATCTAATACGGTTTTGTGTTCGTTCTCCACGCTCATCCGGCGAATGATGGTTAAGCCATCGATCCCGAGAAGAAAGGTCGTGCCTGTGTCATCTTTCACGACGCGGTGCTTGACCTGTTTGACGGTGGTGAGCAGGGCTGGGCTCATCGGAGACGACGTGTCGACAACCTGGAAGTCGCGAGGCACAGCGCGAACATAGCTGTAGGGTTCGTCCACGCCTAGAAAACCTGTCTCGCCAAGGGACACGGTCTGTCCCGGGTCGACGAGTGCTGGCACCATGTGCAGGCTTGGCAGCTTTGCCTTATGCAGATCGAGAACCGCAACACCCTTCTCATCGCGAAAGCGGATCAGCTCAGCATCGCCATCAAGAGGGCGAACGAAGTCGAAAGCACCTGGGACGTTGAGCGGGGTCGAGGTCACGACTCGTATGCGAGCTGAGTCAGTGACGTCAAACACGGTGAGACGCGCGCCCTGCTGCTGCTCCACATACAGGTAGGTGTTGCCGGCCGAATCAGCATGGAGGAAGAAGGAATTGCCGGGAGTTTGAGCCTGCTCAGGAAGGTCATGCGGCTCCATGACAATAAGCTCCTTCGATTGCGAATGCAGCTCCGCTCGGAGGGGAAGAGCAGGGATACAGCAGGCAATTGCGGTGAGTGCGAGTGAAGCGATGGTGCGCATGCGCGTCTTGTTTGTCATGGTCGTTCTCCTTGTCGAGATCCAGTGTCAACCGCGCGCTAAAGCTGCGTCCAAGAAGTAAAAGTGATACCCCATAAGGAAAATTGAGAGCGGGTTCCACATCAAGAGCGGCTGGATCAAAGTTTTGCTTATGGCGTATTAACATTTGCGAATTCTCAGGAAGCTCAGAAGCACCTAGGTTTAAGCCATGAGCAGACGGCAGAGCAAAGTGATCGCGATCATCGGGGGCGGGGTAAGCGGCGCCCTCACGGCATTCCACCTCATCCAGCAGCGGGTTAACGCGCGTGTGTTCGTCATCGAACCGCGAGCCCAGCTGGGATTTGGCCTTGCTTACTCCACACCGACACTGCGTCATCTGCTGAATGTGCCAGCAGGCAAAATCAGCGCATTTCCTGCGGAGCCCGAGCATTTTCTGCAGTGGCTACGCACCCACTACGACCCGCAGGCGACAGCTGCGACGTTTGCGCCGCGTGCCGTGTTTGGACGCTACATCAGCTCTCTGATGGCAACCGTGCGCGGCGTGGAGCAGGTGCAAGCGGAGGTGGTCAGTTATCGCGATGCCAAGCCTGGAGCGGTTCTCACCCTGAGCGATGGGGCCACCCTGTGGGCCGATTTGGTTGTGCTGGCCACTGGGAACTTCGCCCCGGCACCTTTGCATGGCATCACGGACACCGCGCGTGCAACGGGAGCCTACGCGCATGACGCCTGGGGTGCCGCGACCTACAGCAAGCTTGACCCTGACTCGGGAGTGACGTTGATCGGAACAGGGCTGACCGGGGTGGATGTGCTTTTGCGGTTGCGAGAGGCGGGTCATCGCGGCACGATCACTGCGATCTCACGCCATGGTGTATTCCCGAAGCACCATGCCGCATACGAACCTTCCCTTGATTGTGCCATCCCTGACGGAACAACACCCACATGCCTCGAGTATTTACGAGCTTTACGTCAGGTGATCCGCAACGGGGTAGCCTGGCGCGCAGCGATCGATAGTCTTCGTGCGACGACGAACGATTTGTGGATGGAGTTGCCGCGCCACGAGCAGGTACGATTCCGCCGACACCTGCAACGTCGCTGGGATGTGGTGCGTCATCGCATGGCACCATCGATCGCAGATGTGATCGAAGCTGAACTAGCCGCGGGCACACTGATACTGCGAGAGGGACGTCTAGCTGGCGTGGAGAATCACGCATCCGGTGCGATAGTCATGATTCGCAAGGGCGGCGTGCTGGAGACGATCAAGACTGGTCGAGTGATCAATTGCACAGGTCCCAACATGAACTACAGGGGTGTCGACTCCGCCTTATTACAGAACCTATTCGCTCAGGGGCTTGCCAGCTCCGGTGCGCTGGGCGGTGGCTTCCATACGACCCGCCTTGGTGCCCTGATCGGCGCGGATGGCAAGATCTCAGAGAAGCTATTCAACTTGGGTCCGGGCCGCCTCGGCACGTTGCTCGAATCCATTGCTATTCCGGAGCTTAGAATGCAGGCAGTGGAAATGGCCGCGCTCCTTGCAGATCGCCTAAAAAGTAATTCCTCTGAGGATTCGCTGCTGATGGCGACCTGCCCCCATCTCACGAAGTCAGAGCAGGCAGCATAGCTTCGAGCTGCGCCTCATCACTGAGTGCGACGAATGTATAACCATCTCAAAGGAGAATGCAATGGCTGCAAAGATGGCACCCCATGACGCAAACCCGGGCCTCATCATCCGAGAGCGTGAACCAGTCAATCTCGAGTATCCATTCGATCAGTTGGACGAGTTCCTCACGCCGAACGATCTTTTCTATATACGGAGTCACTTCAAGGCTCCTGCGCTCACCCGAGACACCTTTGAACTGTCCATCTCAGGTGCTGTGCAGAGGCCTTTTTCGTTGAGCTATAAAGATTTGCTTGCCATGCCATCCGTGACTCGACCAGCGACGCTTGAATGCGCGGGCAACGGGCGGATCTTTCTTGTGCCGCAGGTAAAAGGTGCGCAGTGGCAGCTCGGTGCCGTCAGTACGGCGCAGTGGACCGGAGTGCCGCTTGTGACGCTGCTTGAACGGGCGGGACTTGACCCGGATGCATGCGAAGTCGTGTTTGAGGCAGCCGATAAGGGGAAGCCAAAGGAAGAGCCGGTACCACCCGGAGATACCCAGTACGCGCGAAGCATCTCGCTTGCAAAAGCAGCCGACACCGTGATCGCATGGGCCATGAATGGAGAAGAGCTTTCAGCTGACCACGGCTTCCCAGTGCGAGCGATTGTGCCAGGTCACTACGGCATGGCTTCAGTGAAATGGCTCACTGCCATCCGTGTTGTTGACAAGCCGTTCCAGGGCTATTGGCAGACCTCGGATTATGGATACTGGGAGTACCAGGATGGAAACCCGGTACGCTTGGCGCTCGGCGCGATGGCAATCAAGTCGGCGATTGCCCGGCCACGCACCCGCGAAGTGCTTACCGCAGGGCAAAGCTACATGGTGTCTGGCGCATCCTGGGGCGGTGACATCGTCACAGCGACTGAGCTTTCAGTTGACGATGGGACATCGTGGCAGCCGGTCCGTTTCCTGGACGAGCCGCAGCCATTCGCATGGCGCAGGTGGGAGTTTGCCTGGACCGTCCCAGAGGAAAAAGGCGTATACATGCTGCGATCTAGAGCAACAGACAACGCGGGCAACACCCAACCAGAGGAACACGACAAGCGTTTTGGCACGTATGTGATCCATCACACGTTCCCCATAGAAGTGGTGGTGCGATGACTCGAACAACTAGCGCCCACTGCTTTACTTGGAACAGCAAGAGAATGAAGAAGGCTGTTGTCGCGATCTGTGCGCTGTCCTATGCAGCGGGCGCTTTCGCGCAAACGCTTCACGTCTATGGTCCGGGTGGACCGCTTGCACCCATGCAGGCCTGTGCTGCTCAATACACGGCACAGACCCATCATCCTGTCATCGTGACAGGTGGCCCTGAAAAGCAGTGGTTTGCGGCGGCACAGATGGATGGAGACGTGATCTATGGGGGCGCGGAGTACATGCTGACCCAGTTCGACATGGAGCATCCCGGCTTTCTGCTGGCGGGTAGTCGCACAGATCTCTACAAGCGCACTGCGGGCATCCTGGTACGCCCTGGAAACCCTAAGCATATCCAGACACTCGCAGACCTTGCGAAGCCTGGTATCCATCTGCTCGATGTGAGCGGTGCCGGTCAACTTGGACTCTGGGAAGACATAGCCGGAAGGTCTGGTCTCATTGATGGCTTGCAAAGGAACATAGCTATGACGGTTGCTACGAGCGCCGAGGGAATGCATGCGTGGGCAACGAGGCCACAGCTTGATGCGTGGATCACCTATGAATCCTGGCAGCAGCGAATGCCACAAGAAGCTGCGCTTGTGCGCCTACCGCCGGAGATGCGCATCTATCGTGGCACGCCAATCGCCTTCACACAGCGGTCCACCTTAAAGGCCGAAGCGAAAGCCTTCCTTGCTCAACTCCGAACTCCCGCTTGTCATAGCGTGTTCATTCATGCGGGTTGGCAGTGAAGCTCTTCTCGGGATATTGGATCCATGCTCAGGCTTCACATGTCACTTTTGTATGCGCAGTGAAGACCTGGCACATTTATGCAGAAGAGGCCCTGAGATAAGACATGCCTGAAGCCCATGAAGATCCCAGAATTTACTTCGCGGCAGAACGTACTTTTCTAGCGTGGCTTCGTACTGGCCTTGGATTGATGGGCATCGGTTTTGCGGTGTCCCGATTCGGACTCTTCTTGCGCCAGATCCACCTCGGCTCCAATCTTCCGCTTCACTCCACAGGTGTTTCCGTGTATTCAGGCGTATCACTTGTCATGCTTGGCGTCATCGTAAACATAGCCGCAGTTGCATACCACGTCCGTACAATCCGCAGGCTGCAGACCGGAACGTGGGAACCTGGCCTTTCTATGAATGCGGTAGTGCTCGCGCTCTTACTTGCCGCCATTGGCCTTGGCATGGCGATCTTCCTTTTGGTCCTTCGTTAACGAAATTGCCCATTCGCGAGAGCTGCAAGGGATGAACGATCAAGCCTGATCAGCTGTTCGGCGCTTTTCCGTTTGAAACAGAACCCATGCGAAGTTCAGATCACACGCAGCAGACCGCTCCCAAGGTGCGGTCTGCTACGTTGCCAGCTATCGATGTATTCACTGGCTGGCGATGCTTTCCGCAGATCTAACGCCAGTACCCAGCGTGATACCGGTAGCCACCATGCCAGCGATCATAGTTGCCGGGAACCCAGATGGCGCCGGCACGGGGAGGGCGACCCCAACGTCCCTGTGTCCAGACATAACGCTGTCCATCCCACCTGTGATAGCCGCGCTGCCAGACGTATCCGGGACGCGGCGGGGACCATAGTGCTCGACAACTGGCGGCGGGGGGCCGATGCGGATCGCGACCTGCGCCTGCGAGGCGATGGGTACGAGCGAAGCAAACAGGACGACGGCGGCGACTTTCTTGAACATAACATACCTACTTTCCGGGTGAGGAGCTCGATTGCATGTGTTTCGTTTATGACACAGCACTGCTGCTGTAGTTGCGCACTGGAGGCAAACGTTAGCTGCTGGCAGGAGCACCGCTCGCCTTCATCTTGGCGGTACTGTGTATTGGCACAGCGGATGTGATCTACTCACTTCGCAAGACTGCTGTCAGGAGCGATGCGGTCATTTATGCCTTCCGCCAAAGATCGCATTTACTGGATACGCTGCGGGGACTAATGGTTCGATCTGCCCTGTCGCCGGCCAGCGGAAGCGACCGCGCCATGGATGCGAGCGAATTACCTGTAGCGCATCTTGAGGCTAACGAGGTTCTTGCAGAAATCGGCAAATCCCTCGAAGCAAGTGGCGAGGGAGCTACAAAGCAGCAGCTCACCGAACTAAAGAGTTCCATCGACGAGTACTGGGACTCTCTACCCAACATCCGTGAGCAGAACGGAAAGCTTCCACCGTCGGTACAGCAAGCGGCAGGGTCGACTGGCCGAAGGCAGATCAGGCACATCGCTCGCCAGATCAGCGCGTTGAACCGAGAACAGCAGGACCGTGCCGAGACACGAATTCAGGCCGAGCAGCATCGATTGCAAGGTGAAGTGCTTCTCTCCTCATCACTCTCGCTGGCTGTCGTGCTGGCGCTGATCGTTGGTATGTCCTACCGGATAAGAAGAACAGAGCGCTATGCCGAGACACAATATGCCAACGTTGTACAGGCTCGAACCGAACTCCGGCATTTTGCGACCCAGCTCGAGCATGCTCAGGAAGAAGAGCGGCGTACCCTATCGCGTGAGCTTCATGACGCATTCGGACAGACGATGGCGGCAGCACTCGTTGAGCTCAGTCGCATACAGAACGAAATGATCGACGACGACGGAACAAAGGCTCAGCTTGCGCGTGTCAAGTTGGAACTCGAAGGAAGTATGCGTTCGATCCGGGATATCGCCCTGATGCTGCGCCCTTCCATGCTCGACGACCTAGGCCTGGTTCCGGCCCTGCGGTGGCAGGGACGCGAGGTAGCTCGAAGATCGGGACTAGCTGTAAGGGTCAAAGCAGACGATAACAGCGAGTCGCTGCCAAATGCATACCGAACCTGTATTTACCGCATCGTGCAGGAAGCTTTGCACAACATCGTCAAGCATGCTTGTGCCGCATCTGCTGTTGTCGTGTTCAAGTGGGCAGACGATGCGCTGGTGTTGACGATCGAAGACAATGGCAAGGGATTCAGTCCGGCGTCAGAAAAAGGTATGGGGCTGCTTGGCATTGAAGAGCGAGTCGGACGGCTTTCGGGCCATGTGCAGGTAACGTCTCTTATGGGCAAGGGAACATACATCCATGTCACGCTTCCGCTCCCTGTGATGGCAGAAAGGGAATTGATGTGACGATTCATATCGCACTTGCAGACGACCATACCGTGCTTAGAGCCGGACTGAGATCACTTCTAGACCGCCAGCGTGACTTCGAGGTCGTCGGTGAAGCGGGTGACGGGCGCGAGCTGCTTCGGGTCGTGGATGATACAACTCCAGACGTTGTCGTCACTGACATCGGCATGCCGATGCTGAATGGGACGGAAGCTACCTCCCAGATTGTTTTGAAACATCCGAAGACACGCGTCATTATGCTTAGCATGCACAGTGACGAAGCCTACGTGCTTCGTGCATTAAAGGCAGGAGCGCGAGGGTATTTGGTGAAGGAATCCGCTGAAGCAGATCTCATGGCGGCGATCAGAACCGTCCATGCGGGAAAAGCTTTCTTTAGCCCGTCCGTCAGCGCGTTGCTGGTTGAAGATTACGTGCGCCAGATGCGTGATCGCGGTCTTGAAGATAGCTATGAGCTACTTTCGGCGAGAGAGCGGGAGGTGCTGCAGCTCATCGCTGAGGGCCAAAGCAACAAAGACGTCGCGGCACTGCTCGGCTTGAGCGTGTACACCGTAGAGACCCACCGCGGAAACATCCTGCAGAAGTTGAATCTTCACAGTGTCCCGGAGCTGATCCTCTATGCCGTGCGGAAGGGTGTCATTTCTTAATCGGGAACCTGATCAAAATCGGATTCAGGCGCTGTGTGACATTTGCGATAGACTAGCCCCACTGGACGGTTTATGAACGCATCCTCGACAGAGCGAAGATCCCTGCAGTCGCGCCTTCTCTTCGTCACTTTGATGTTGTTGCTGAGCTCTGCCGTCTTCAGTTGGGGGCTTCACTACAAGCTTTCTCTATACCATCCTACAACCCAGTCGTCTGCCCAAGAGCCTGCAGCTAAGCTGCTTTCTCCCGAAGAGCGCTTGACTACGCCGGCGCACCAACTGGCTCAGCCTACGCCTGTTCTGACTCCCATCCTGATCCTGTCAGCTTTGTTCGCTTTCGCGATATTTCCCACCCGAATTTTGGAAAGGGTGCGACTTACCTCCCGGCATAGCTTAATGAAGCCGAGCCGAGCTCAGGCCTTATTTCGGCGTCCTCCGCCCCCTGCATTCTTATACGTCTAGTGGCTGCGATCTAAAAATCGCTACAGCATCCTAAGTACAAGATTGCGAAGCAGTGCTTCGCCTATGGTCAACTCCTATGCGAACGATTCGCAACGCGTCTGTGTTGCGCTTTCTCCTGCCTCCAGCGGCCAGCATGCTGCTGGTCGTTGGTTGTCACTCCGATGCGCGCTCTAATAGCGCTCCCGAAGTTCCTCCAGCAGTGGCTGTGAGTGCTGTGCAGCGTGGCTCTATCTCTCATGTGCTCAGCGTAGCGGGCCAGTTTCAGCCCTACCAGGTGGTTGAAGTCCACGCAAAAGTTTCGGGTTACATCCGCCGCATTAACGTGGATATAGGCGATCGTGTCCATGCAGGCGAGACACTTGCAACGCTTGAAGTACCTGAGCTGAATGCGCAGTATCGCGGCACGCAGTCTGAAGCTCTACGTAGCCAGGACCAGATTGCACAGGCGCAGCATGATGTGAGTCGGGCAGAGGCGCAGCACGCGGCGCTGCAGGCTAACTATGACCGCCTTGTTCAGGCTGCAAGGGCGCAGCCCGGATTGATCGCGCAGCAGGAGCTCGATAACGCATGTGCGCAAGCCGACGCGTCGGCCGCGCAGGTCGACTCCGCGCAGGCTGGACTTGCGGCTGCTCGCCAAGGGGCCGACGCTGCCACCGCGGATAAGGAACGTGTCGGCGCACTTCAGTCGTATACCACCGTTACCGCACCGCTCAACGGCGTCATTCTCTGGCGCTACGCTGACACCGGTGCACTCATCCAGGCAGGAACGAGTTCGGACGTACAAAGCCTTCCCTTGGTCAAGCTTTCGCAGAGCGACCTACTGCGTTTACGTGTTCCTGTGCCTGAAGACGCAGTCGAGTACGTCCATGTCGGCGATTCCATGCAGATAAGGGTGGATGCGCTTGGCCGCTCCATCACGGGCAAAATCGTCCGGTTTACCCGTGACGTGAGCCTTGATACGCGCACCATGCAGACCGAGGTCGACGTGCCGAACAAGGACCTCAGTATCACGCCCGGTATGTATGCCAACACTTATCTGCAGCTGGCTCATCGCGAAAACATCCTGACGATTCCACTCGGCGCGATCCAGGGTGACGGGGCCACCGGCACGGTCCGCGTTCTTGACGCGACGAACCGGCTCGCGACTCGCAATATCCACGTCGGTCTTCGCGGCTCGCTACTGGCGGAGGTGGTGAGCGGTTTGCAGGAAGGAGATCGTGTCGTGCTCGGTGATGCAAGCGGCAACAAAGATGGAAAGCAGGTGACACCGCGGCTTGAGCATGAACCAACGAGCGACATCATGCATGAAGAAGGCGGCATGATTGATCCTCAGGCCGCGCAGCAGGCTTCGCAGCCAGCGACCGACCAGAGCGCACGGAAAGGGAGCGAGAACTAATGCCAACCTTTGCCCTTCGCTATCCCTTTTTCATCATCATGCTTTGCCTGATGGTGCTGGTCGTGGGCGTCGTGAACGTCACAACCATGCCGGTAGACCTGTTTCCCAAGATCGATATCCCGGTGGTTGTAGTTGCTACCTTTTACTCCGGCATGCCGCCACAGCAGATTGAAGCCGACATTACGGACACCTTCGAACGCTTCTTTACGCTTGGCGCGAACATCGATCATATCGAGTCACGTTCGCTTACCGGGGTCAGCCTCGTAAAGATTTACTTTAATCCGGGCACCGACGGAAATGCGGCGCTGAGCAACATCTCAAACCTCGCGATGGCCGATCTACGGAGATTGCCGCCCGGAACGCTGCCTCCTGTCGTTCTCGGTATGACGGCATCGAGTGAGCCGGTCTGCCTTGTCACCTTGAAGGGAAAAGGGCTGAACCAAACGCAGCTGAAGGACCTGGCGCAATTCCAGGTACGTAACCAGATCGCAAATGTGCAGGGGGCCTCGGTGCCGCAGCCGTTTGGTGGTCGATATCGACAAATACAAGTGTATGTCGACCCGCTCAAGCTGGAAGCACACAACATGAGCCTGATGGATGTGGTGGATGGTGTGAACCAATCGAACCTCATCCTCCCCGCCGGCGATGTTCGCATCGGCACGAAGGATTACAACATCTACGCCAACAGCCAGATGCCAAATGCGGAGGAGATGAACTCCATGCCGCTCAAGTCTGAAGGCAATGCATCAGTGCTGGTAGGAGACATCGGTCACGCTGAAGACTCAGGCGCGCTTCAGACCAACATCGTTCGTATCGACGGACAACATTCTGTGTATGTCCCGGTCTTGAAGCAGGGCGGCAAGAGCAACACAATCCAGATAGTGAACGGGATGCGGGCGGCCATCAAGCACCTGGTAGATATCCCAGATTCTCTTAAGACGGCTGTAGTGTTTGATCAATCCAAATTCGTCAAAACTGCGATCCATAATCTGTTGAAGGAAGCAGGCATTGGCCTCTTTCTGACCAGCATCATGATCCTGGTCTTTCTTGGCAATCCCCGGGCAACGATCGCAGTGCTTCTTTCCATCCCGCTTTCGGCGTTGACCTGCCTGCTGCTGATCAGCGGCATGGGTGGCACGATCAACACAATGCTACTTGGCGGACTGGCACTCGCCTTTTCGCGGCTCATCGATGATTCGGTGGTCGTTTTAGAAAACATCTTTCGCTTCATGGAGGAAGGAAAGGAGCCCGAGGAAGCAGCACGAGAAGGGGGCATAGAAGTGGCCCTGCCGGTGCTCGCCGCTACCTCGACGACTTCCATCGTATTCTTCCCGGTCTTCTTGCTGAGTGGAGTCAGTAAGTACATCTTTACGGACCTGGCACTCGCGGTCGTGTTCTCGATCTTTGCGTCCTACCTTTTCTCGATGACAGTGGTTCCGCTGTTTTGCGCCAAGTTCATTCGGATACACAAGGACGACAACGCCGAGAAGAAGCCAAATATCTTCAAACGATTCGTCGTATGGTTCAACGGCGAGTTTCAGCAGATGCTTGCGGCCTACGAGACGTTGGCATATCGCGTGCTCAGGCACCCGGGCTGGACAACTGCTGTGCTTCTCGGCAGCATTGCACTCATCCTGCTTGCGCTGAGCCCTTTTGTTGGCCGTTCGTACTTCCCGAGAACAGATCCAGGGCAGTTCGTGGTCAACGTCAAAATGCCAAGCGGTACACGCATCGAAGTTAGCGATCAGTATGTGGCGCGCATAGAAAATATCATTCGTCAGGTCATTGCTCCCAAGGACCTCGACATGATCGTCTCCAATATCGGCATCACTCCCGATCTCTCAGCGATCTACACGCCCAATGCCTCCATGGATACGGGCTTCATCCAGGTTTCTTTCAAAGAAGGTCAGACAGTTGGAAGCTATGCGTACATCGACCGCGTCCGGGCCCGGCTTGCATCGGAAATGCCTGAGGTAGGCACCTATTTTCAGGCTGGCGGACTCATCGATTCTGTAGTAAACCAAGGGCTGCCTGCACCACTCGATATCCAGATCAGCTCGAATAATCAGGACACAGCATTTGCCACAGCCAAGCAACTTGCCAACCAGCTGCGTAGCCTGAGCACTGTCAGTCAGGTATACATCCCCCAGGACTTGAAGTATCCGGGACTTGAACTCGACATTGACCGACAGCGAGCTAGTCTCATCGGCCTTTCCCCAAAGAACGTGGTCGACAACGTGATCACCGCGCTTACATCGAACGGCGTGATCGCGCCGAGCTACTGGATCGATCCCGAGACTGGCAACAACTACATGCTGACCGTGCAATACTCCACTAAGCAAATCGGCACGATGAACATGGAAGAGCTGCAGGACATTCCCCTGCGCGGAGTGGGCTCCTCTGCGTACACGCCTTTACGCTCGGTCGTTTTCACAAGAAAGATCGATACGCCCACGGAGGTCGATCACTATCAACTTCGGCGCGTGATCGACGTCTATGTGCAGCCGAAAACGGAAGCGCTGAACCTTATCAGCAAGCAGGTCAACCAGACGATCGCAGTAGCACACACGATCAAAGGCACGCGGATCACCGTTCACGGAGCGGTGCAAAGCATGAACAACTCGTTCGAGCGTTTTGGCTTAGGACTGCTGCTCTCCGTAGCCTTGGTGTACCTCATCCTAATGGCGCAGTTCAAGTCCTTTATTGAACCGTTCATTATTCTGATGGCTATCCCACCTGGGCTTGCCGGCGTGGTCATGATTTTGCTCTTTACCGGTGCGACTCTCAATGTCATGTCACTGATGGGTGTCATCATGATGACCGGCATCGTTGTCTCTAACAGCATTTTGATCGTCGAGTTCTCGGGCGTTCTGCGCGGCCAGGGAAACAACATGGTCGATGCCGTAGTGCAAGCCTGCAAGATTCGTCTGCGTCCAATCCTGATGACTTCGTTGGCCACTCTCCTTGGCATGATTCCGATGGCTCTTGGCCTCGAAGCAGGTAGCGAACAGTATGCACCCCTTGCTAGGGCGATCATCGGCGGCCTTGCTCTCTCCGTCGCGGTCACTGTCTTCCTGGTCCCGGCGGTGTACTTGCTGGTGCATGGGACGATAGAGCGTCGTGGCACCGCAAACCCACAGGAGTCAGCATAGCCATGGCGATGCGTTGCTTTCTCGTTCTTTTTCTTGCTTCCACCATAATCGACGTTGTAAGTGCGGCGGCACAGGCAATGTTCCAACTTCCAGCCGCTCCCTATGCTTCACTGGCTTCCAACACACTCAAGGGGACACTAACGACGTCGTTACCGAGTGTGCCTACTACGTTGACGAGTGAGGAAGCAGAGCAGCTTGCTCTCCGGAACAATCCTCGCGTGAGCATCAGTCATCTGCTTGCACTTGCGCAGCATCAGGTACTGCGTGAGTCACGCGCCGGCGAGTTACCGCAGGCCAATGGTAGTCTGACAGTTGTAGCAGCCAAGGACGGAAGCCGTATCGCCTCGGGCGCACTAAATGACTCACGCCTCTTTCAGCATGCCGGAGGTGGTGTGGAAGTCGATCAGCTCTTGACTGACTTCGGTCGCACTTCAAGCCTGGTGGCAGCCGCGCGTCTTGAGGAGCGCTCTCAGCAGGCCGGCGCGCTGGCCACCCGACAAGATGTGACACTTGTAACAGATCAGGCCTTTTACGATGCACTCGAGGCACAAGCGCTGCTCGAGGTTGCGCAGCAGACAGTGAACACCCGTCAGGCGACCAGTGGGCAGGTCGGTCAACTCACCAAGAACAATCTGCGTTCTACTCTCGATCTGACCTTTGCCAACGTTGATGTGTCCCAGGCGCAGCTACAGCAACTAGATGCGGTTAGCAATGCGAGCGCCGCTATGGCTGCGCTTGACGAAGTCCTGGGGCTCGACCACGAGATCAACTACAGGCTGCTCGATGATGGACAGGCACTTACTGCTCCACCTCCGGACGCTCAGATGCTGATCCAAACTGCGCTCGCGCAGCGTCCGGATTTGCTAGCAGCTGATCTTCACCGCCAGTCGCAGCAGGTGTTCAGCAAGGCACAAAGTGATCAGAATCGGCCCACCATCAGCGCACTCGGAACGGTCGGTGGAGATCCTGTGCGTCCAGGACAGTACTTCACATCCAGTTGGGATGGAGCTGTGGGTGCGAATATCAATATTCCTATCTTTAATGGATTTCTTTTTTCGGCGCAGGCACAGGAAGCGCAGCTTCGCGCCAATGCAGCGAGTGAGCAGACCCGTGAGCTTCGCAACAACATCGTGCGTAATGTCCAGACCGCTTGGCTCCAGGCAAACAACGCCTACCAGAGAATCAGCGTGACGGAGCAGTTTGTTCAGCAGACCAACCAGAGTCTCGCTTTAGCGAAAACCCGCTATCAGCTTGGGCTCGCGTCTATCGTTGAACTAAGTCAGGCGCAGCTTCAACAGACACAGGCGGCGATCAGCCATACGAATGCACAGTATCAGTACAGACTTGCACTCTCCACGTTGAACTACCAAACCGGAGTACAACCTTAGATTGCCTTGTGCATATACATTCTTTCTCCGAGCAGCCCCCGAAGCACGACCCAACTCCTCATCCGCCGTCGTGAGGTACTCACGGACTGTGTCGAGGTTGCCATTTATCCGAGCGAGATAAATCAGGTTCGTCACCGACTCCAAGGGATTGTTGACCTCATGTGCGATCGAGGCCGCCGAGCTTGCTCAACGACCCAGTTTCGAGCGCAAACAGACGTCCATGCGCAGGCGCGAGTTCAAGCCAGACTGCGGTGAGAATGCGAAGAATATGTGCATGTGCAAACAACGCGACCGTACCGCCTACGCTTAGGCATCGATCGATGACTGCCTGAGCGCGCATTCCGACTTCATCTACCGTCTCGCCTTGGGGCAGGTGACCGGTCCACACCGACCAGCCCGGCGTTTCCCTGCGTATCTCTGCAGTCGTTCTTCCCTCGTAGAGCCCGTAATCCCACTCACAAAGATTAGCTTCCACGTGGGCGTAGTCGGCAAGCCCCGCCAGGCGACAGGTCTCCTGCGCGCGTTGCATCGGACTTGTTAAAACCGTGCTGAACCTTCTGCCATTGAGGTGTTTGCCGATGGTCAGCGCTTGTTCTCGACCTCGTTCGGTCAGCGAAATATCTGTACGGCTGGTATGTGCGCCAGAGAGACTCCACTCCGTCTCGCCATGGCGTAAAAGCCAGAGCTGAATTGCTTTCTCATTCTGCATCTGGGTCATCCTTTCTTCTCGCTCCATGTCATGCATCGCCGTCCTAATCCAGCAAGTGCTCGGATCGCTCAATCCTGAGCGCCTCTTCAATCTCTTCTTTATCGATGGCAGCTTCTATTCGAGCTTCTTCCCCTCGCAGGAACATAATGCGAATGCTCTTTAGGTGGTTTTGGTTCCGCTTCAGAAATGTCTGTAGCAAGTCTTCCTCGCCTATCAGTTCAAGACACTGAGGCAATTTCGGCGGCGGTATTTCACTGTTGTCCATAACCAGCTGCTGATTCTTGAGGTAGCCACCGATCACTCGGTGAAGCAATGCTTGCTCGATACCTACCTCCTTCGCCTGCTGGAGCAGATATGAGCCAAGGTTTTGCGGCAGCATGCGACGCCACCATGAATCGTGTTTAAGAACCTCGGAGGCACTAAAGTAAAGGCGCAGTACTGCGAGATCAGCCATTTCAAATCCTTTTAGAAGATCAAAATCATCGACGTCAGCTAAAGCATCAATGTCTTCCTCCAGCCTGCCCTTTGCTACAAGGGCGAGGGAGAGGCCTTCCTCATACACAAGTGCAGAGTGCTTGCTTTGACCTACACGCTGAGCATGGTAGATCCCGGAATGCCCGGAGAACAGATAGCTCACCACGCAGGCAATCGCCGCGAAAGATCCGGCTTCTGGCCCAAACAATTCAACCGCCATTAGGCTGGAGGAGATGGGTGTATTCGCTGCGCCAGCGAACACGCCCACGAAACCCATTGCAGCGAGCAACGACGAAGGAAGCGGGAGCCAGTGGGAGAGCGCATTGCCAAGCGTGGAGCCAATAAAAAAAAGGGGCGTGACCTCCCCACCTTTAAACCCTGCTCCGAGAGTCAAAGCCGTGAACCCAAACTTAGCGGCAAAGGCGTACCAGGGCAGGCGGCTGGTAAAGGAAGCCACTATCGTTGGAATGCCAAGGCCGACATAGCGAGTGGTATGCGCAGCGAAAACAGCAGCCGCGACGAGTGCGCCACCTAAGAGAGGCCTTGCTGGACCCCAGGCAATATGCTTCTTAAACCAGTGCGAGATCGCATGCGTAGTCTTTGCAAAGAGCATGGCTGTAAGCCCAAAGCAAATTCCCGCAGTAATGGCGGCTATAAATGTGATGGGTGTGAGTTTAGAGACGCTCGAAACGACGTAGAGGGTATGGTGGACGCCCCATGCGTGGGTGATGTAGTCCCCAACAAAGGCTCCTACAAAGCATGGAAAAATCGCGTCGTATCCGAGTTTGCCGATCGCAAGTACTTCGATTCCGAAGATTGCTCCTGCAAGGGGGGTGCCGAAAACAGAGCCGAAGCCCCCGCTGATACCAGCCATGAGGAGAATACGGCGGTCTTTCGCATTGAGCCCGAAAAAGCGTGTCAATTGATCTGCGAGCGAGGCTCCAGTCTGGATTGCGGTTCCTTCTCTTCCCGCAGAACCACCGAACAAATGTGTCAAGAAGGTACCGAGCAGGATGAGTGGTGTCATTCGCAGCGGAATTGTGGCTTGCGGATCATGCACCTCTTCGAGAATGAGGTTGTTGCCTGCCTCGACTGACGAGCCCAAATATTTGTACAAGCACCCAACGAAGAGGCCAGCCAAAGGCAACAAAGCAATCAGCCAGCGATGTGACTCTCGCAGCTGGGTTGCCCAGGCAAGCGAGACGAGCAGCACTGCAGAAGCTGTACCTGCTAGAGCACCTGCAACTGAGGCGATAAAGAGCCAACGCACCAAGTCAAACAGGAGGTGCGGCTGCTCGAGTTTTGCCAGGTTTTTTCTGTTGAATTGCAAGCGAGCTCCTACGAGGAATCGTAGGAGTCATCAGCGCCGGCAGAAGCCAGAGCGGTTCAGGCGAACTCCATCACCTTGTGCTTTTGGAAATGGTAGGTGATCTCCCAGGCCACGTCAACAAACAGGAAAGTTCCTGAGGCGCTCCAGACGGCTCTGCAGGCTCTTGCCGATGCTTAGTTCCAAGTGGTAGCTTTCCCATTAGGTGATGGATTCCACCTTAACCGCCCTCAATCGACGGGCTAATGATTCCTACCGTCAGGGTGGGAATTTGTCTTCAGGCAGCTCCCACTCTCGAAAAAACTGTTTTGAGAGAGAAGGAAGCGTGTATGAACGACAAACTAGAAAGAACTACACCCTTTTGGAAGATAGCTGCAGCCTGGATTGTCGTGGGTGTCCCGTTTGCCTGGGGAGTACTAGAAACGACGAAATCGGCAATCCGGATATTTCTGAAGTAAGTCTTCGAACTTTCAGATATGGGAGCTGCGATCAATATACGTCTTCTGTTCAGGCAGCCTGCACGATTTTCGTTTGAGCCACCCGGCAAGCCTGAACATCTCTGTTCCTCTGCGATGTCTGGTAGAGACGATATGCGTTCAAGGATCTCAGTTGCTGCTCCTCGTATTGCATCGACCTCAGCAGGGGAAAGGTCGCCTGAAAACCTAGTGTAGAAATCAAAGTAGTTTGCCGAGACTCGATAGGAATAGTGTCTCCATTGATCCGCGAATTGCGGTCGCAAGAGTTTGCACGCTTCCCTAAACGGGCTCGGCGGCTCTCCATGAGAAGCCTGCACCGAGGAAGAGCAATGCGCGGCCCTGTGCTGCGTATGCCAAACCTTCTTCAAGTTTCACGTGCTGATCCTCCGATCAGGGATGTGCTCTTTGGGTATACCGTATCGCCACGTTGCATCATTGGCTGCAGCCTAGTGGCATAGGGTTGATTTTTGGTTTATGCTACAGGCAATGCCGAAAGTAGTAAAGCCTAATGCTACACATCACCCGCCGAAGGGACAGACGGTGGGGTACGTGCGGGTGAGCAGCTTTGAACAGAATGAGAGCCGCCAGCTCGAAGGGCTGGAGCTGGACCGTGTGTTCCTAGATAAAGCCTCGGGCAAGAACATTCAACGCCCGCAGCTCGAAGCATTGATGAAGTTCGTCCGGGAAGGCGACACGGTTGTGTGTCACTCGATGGATCGCCTGGGCCGCAATCTGGTGGACCTCCGAAAGACGGTTGGCGAACTGACTTCGCGAAAGATCGGTGTGCGGTTTATTAAAGAGAACCTGACTCTCACCGGCGACGATTCGCCGATGGCGACGCTACTTCTTAATATGATGGGCTCGTTCGCGGAGTTTGAAGTGGCGTGGAGTCGGGAACGACAGCGAGAAGGGATCGAGCTGGCGAAACGAGATGGCGTCTATAAAGGGCGCAAGCGCTTGCTGACGCCGGATCGGGCGGCTGAGCTGACTCGTCGTCTGGGTTTGGGTGAAAGCAAAGCG
The DNA here is from genome assembly GCF_003858395.1 of Acidipila sp. EB88. Taxonomy (GTDB): domain Bacteria; phylum Acidobacteriota; class Terriglobia; order Terriglobales; family Acidobacteriaceae; genus EB88. The sequence goes on from NZ_QWEV01000002.1 coordinate 48,957, forward strand.
GCCCTGGCGCGTGAGTTCAAGTTGGATCGGACGACGGTCTACCGTTACATCGGACGGGCAAAGGCGGAACCTGGAAGGGCAGGGAAGTGACACGTCTCGTTCAAAGGGTGATGCACTGTCCGTGTGGGAATCCGAGGATCCTAGCGCTGGGATTGTGCTCGACCTGCTACACGCTGAAACGGCAGGATGAGGAGTATTTCGGCGGTCTACGGGAAGCGGTATTGGAGCGAGACGGCTATCGTTGCCGGGTTTGCGATGCTTCCGGTCGCGACAAACGATCCATCGTTGTTCACCACCGGGTACCCGGCAAGTCGGTCATGAACATGATGCTCTCACTTTGTCCTGGCTGCCATGCAAAGATCCACCGTACCAAAGCGGTGCTCTCGGCGATGCCGCCGCTGCTCCTGGAATTATGGCGAGAGCAGCATCCAAAGGGGCATGAACAAACAAGCCTGGTCTTCAATGTAAAGAAACCGGGTCCGCAGCGGGTACCGCTCTTTGATTTGAAGAAGAACCAAACGTGACTTGTCGCGCCACCCTCAGCATTCGCAGACCGCTCCCTTGCTGGCTTCCCTTGCTTCCTTCAGAACAATGGGCAGCAGAAGCAGCGCGGCCACCGAATCGGCCCACGAGAGATGGAAAAGAAAGTTTGCCAGAAGCCCCACGAGAGCGATCCACGACATATAGGCGCAGACGTTGCTTTGCGCGGCGTCGGCCTTGAGAGCATGGCTTCCGGTCTCATGGGCCAGCCTCCTCTTCGCTCTTCCGAGCAGCGGCATGATGATCGCAGCTGCAACCAAGAGCACGATGCCTAATCTGGACGGTTTTGGTTGAAAAGCTGGCCTGACGAGGCTTAAAGCAGATGTGGCAATGATGTACGTCGCGAGCAGGTACAGGAGTATGCCAGAAATCCTGGCAGCACGTCTTTCCGTTCCCGGTCCCAAAGCGAAACGCCGAAGAACAACAACAGCCGACATGAGTTCGATGGCGCTGTCTGCGCCGAAGGAGGTTAGCGCAACGCTATGGGCCTGGATTCCTGCGAACAATGAAACGCATAGTTCAATCACCATCCAGCCTATCGTGATGAGCTGCAGCCTTTTCACTGTGGAGGTTTGCTGTTCTGATGTGGCTGCGGCGACTCGTTCCATGGGCTTCCACCTGACTGTTGTTCTGGAAAGCTCTATGACAAGAAAGGCTTTCAGGTGCATCCTGCCGAGGATGCACCTGGGTTCGTTACCGGTCCATTCGTTCGAGAATAGGGCCGAGTAGGTATGCGACGAAAAAGCCTCCGCTCCAGATGAGAGCCGATCCCCAAAGGATAACCCGACTTAGCTTGCTGACTTCTCCGCAAGTGGTTGGGTCATCCGCCGCGCAGACTTCCCCTTGTTGGAGCCGGGGCGCAATGACATACGTCATCACAAAGCTGGCTGTGATGAGCGTTCCGGCGATGCTGAAAGTCCATATTTTGTGCCGGGAGAGACTTACAAGCCACGGTGCTGCTGAAAGCAGGGAAGCGACAGTCGTTCCCAATCCAAGCAGGACGAGGATAGAAGGCAGCGCACAGCAGATAAGTGTGCTGAACGAACTGAACAGAGAGAAATAGTTGAGCAGGGCGGCTCGTCTGGCCCTGCGTTCCGGCGCGAGAGGGAGAGCGGTCGAGGTCATTGCGCCTCCGCAATCGTCGTGTAACGCAAGGTATCCGGCACCTTGCCTTTCGCGGCCTGTGGAAGCGTTCCTGAGACCGTAACCATCTTTCCGAGCAGCGCGGCGATGTCACCAGGAGCAGCGGCTGGTTTTAGAGCAAAACGGTCCTGCGTCCCTGCCACCTCAAAGAAGGGCGCTGCTGAGGTGCCAGTCACCTTGCCTCGCGCAACGATAGTAGCGTCCTTATGGGTAAACCCGTTCTTCTCCACCGCTTCGTTGAACTGGTGCATGGAAGCGCTGCTGCCTGAGCTGAGCTTGACGGAAACGAGGCCGGTGTTGAGGTCTACATCGACCGTGTTCACTCCCTGGATGCCTTTCATGGAAACGTGAATGGCGTGGGCGCACGGCGCGCAGTCCATGCCGAAAACGGTGAGGTTCACCTGTTGATATTCCGCGTGAGCGGCGAGAGTAGAGAAAACGAGAGCGGCTGCTGCGAGAGTCTTTTTCATGGTCAGTCCTTTCAATGGGAGCTGTTGTGTGCGGAGAATTTGAGATAGCTGAGGTTGACTGCGAAGCGGACGTGCTCCCGGCCGTAGAGACTGTCGGACGCATCCCGGTAAATGGGCGCCTGGACTCCCGCTGAAATCGAAACGGTCTTGAAAATGGCAAGGATCGAGGGTCCTAGCCAAACCGTCGTGGTGCTGCTGTTCGGAAGGATCGCCCCAGCCGTTCGCACACCGCCGGTATGTTCTCCGGTCAATTCTGCAAAGCCTCGATAGTCCCACTGGTCGTATCCTCGGCGAAGCTTTGCCGGACGATAACCATAGACACCACTCCACGAAATCGTGTCGGGCCTGCGGCTCTGCGAGGCTTCCGCAAAGCGGGTGTAGCCTCCACCAACCCAAACATACTGACTCCTGGAAGCCAAGCCAGTGGCGAGAGATCCCGCAACACCGGGGGCTCGATGCACACCGGCAAGGACGCCGGAATCCTGTTGTGGCCCCGGCACCACCACCCCAAGGGAGGCGGTGGATTCGATCCGCTTGCCTACGGTCGTGACGGAATGAAGAAAGCGCCATGAGGCTCCGGCTGACCATTCACTCCCCGGAAAAATTCGGCTTTCAGGAAGTGATCCATTGCCGAACGTGGCCGGTAGAAAGACGTTCGCGGTTATGTGCGGCGTAATGCCGTAGCCGCACCCCGTGCCGGTGGACAATTGCGAACCTTTGGACCCACTTCGACCAAAGATTCCGGCATCGCAGCTCACCTCCCCTTGGGAGTTGACAGGCGTTGCATAGCTGAAGATGGGGCCATGGTCAGAGGCAAAGGCTGTGCTCGTCAGCGCGAACGCACTGGCGAGGACCAGAAAATACTTCATTTGGAAGCTCCTTCGTTTTGAACCGAATGAAACGCAGGCACACTTAGGTATGCAGGTCTCTGGTCAAAGGGAGCGATTCAAATGCGGAGAACGGTCAGTTCTGCAACTAGCAAACCTGGCGGGGAATGCTCATCGGGATACCGTAGAACCGATGGAGGGATGCTCTGGTCTGGCGCAAAGGACAATACAACCCACTGGACGAAGGCTTGAACAAAGCTGATGTCCGATGTCGCGACTGGAAGTTGCGGGTGAGTGTCAGCCCGAACCTCCATTTTGCAGCAGCCCGTTTTCGCCATCTCGCCGCAGTTGCCGTGCATGGCACGGCAGCAGGCACGCTCTTCGTGGCTCATCCCACTGCCTGTAGCGCAGGCAAGCACCGGCGCTGCCGTGATGAGCAGCAGGAAAATCGCAACGAAGCTGACGAGCCGGCGCACTGTAATAACTATATTCCTCAGAGCTTTGCCGTTCTTAGTCGCAAAGAGTTGGCAATCACAGAGACGGAACTGAAGCTCATGGCTCCGGCGGCAATCATTGGATTGAGTAGCAGACCGAAGAAGGGGAACAGCACTCCGGCGGCCAGCGGCACTCCAATCGCGTTGTAAATGAAAGCGAAGAAGAGGTTCTGCCGGATGTTGCTCATGGTTGCTTTGCTGAGGTGTCGCGCTCTAAGAATGCCGCGAAGATCGCCGGTGAGGAGCGTAATGCCACCAGCTTCCATCGCTACGTCGGTGCCGGTACCCATGGCAATTCCGATATTGGCCTGTGCGAGTGCTGGAGCGTCGTTCACCCCATCACCGGCCATGGCCACGATTGCACCCTGCTGCTGATACTTTTTGACGACTTCAGCCTTCTGCTGAGGAAGAACATCGGCTTCGAACTCGATTCCGAGTTTGTCCGCAACGGCCCGAGCCGTGGTCTGGTTGTCTCCTGTGACCATGATGACCTTGAGGCCTGCCGATTTCAGTTCGCGGATAGCTTCGGAAGTGGATTCCTTGATTGGATCGGAGACGCTGACCAGACCTGCGGGCTTACCGTCTATGGCAACCAGCATGACAGTCTGACCTTCTTTTCTAAGAGTTTCGGCTTGGGTGAGCATAGGTGGTGCCGGGTCAATGCCCAGCTCTCGAAACATCTCCGCGTTACCTACAGCGATTTGCTTGCCGGAGATGGTTCCTTTCACACCCTTGCCGGTGATGGAGCTGAATCCCTGCACATCCGTAAGGGTGAGCTTCTTCGCTTCGGCTCCCTTTACGATGGCCGCTGCGAGAGGATGCTCGCTCGAACGTTCAAGGCTCGCGACGAACTGCAAGAGGTCAGATTCGCTGGTGCCTGGTTGAGGAAGGACCGAAGCAAGGGTCGGCTTGCCTTCGGTGAGGGTTCCGGTCTTATCGACAATCAGCGTGTTCACCTTACCGAAGGTCTCCAAGGACTCGGCATCGCGAATGAGGATGCCAGCTCCGGCCCCCCGGCCCGTACCCACCATGATGGCCATCGGAGTAGCCAGTCCCAGGGCGCACGGGCAAGCGACGATCAGGACCGCAACGGCGTTCACAAGGGCGTGTGCAAAGCGGGGCTGAGGACCAACCAGATACCAGACGATGAAGGTGGCTACCGCTGCGAGGATCACTGCGGGAACGAAGAAAGACGCAACGCGGTCGGCAAGCCGCTGGATTGGCGCACGGGACCGCTGCGCCTGACTGACCATCTTGACGATCTGGGAGAGAAGGGTATCCGCACCGATCCGCTCAGCCCGCATGACAAAGCCACCTGTGCCGTTCACGGTGCCTCCGGTGACTTTGGCCGCAACATCTTTCTCGACAGGAATTGGCTCGCCGCTGACCATGGACTCGTCAATCGAACTATGTCCCTCCAGCACCACGCCATCGACAGGGACCTTCTCGCCCGGCCTGACCCGCAGCCGGTCGCCCACCTGAACGTGATCGAGCAGCACGTCGCTTTCGCCACCCTGTTCGTCCAGGCGTCTCGCAGTCTTTGGTGCCAAACCCAGCAGCGCACGAATAGCACTGCCGGTCTGACTGCGGGCGCGTAGTTCCATCACCTGTCCCAGCAGGACCAGCGCAATGATGACGACCGCAGGCTCGAAGTAGAGCGCGATCTCGCCACCTTCCGCATGAAACGATGGAGGAAAGATCTGGGGAGCTATCGTAGCCACGGCGCTATAAAGGAAGGACGCCCCCGTGCCAAGCGCGATCAGCGTGAACATATTGAGGTGGCGGTTCACGACCGATTGCCAACCTCGCACAAAGAACGGCCAGCCACACCAAAGCACGACGGGCGATGCCAGCGCGAACTCGATCCAGGCCCAGGTCCGGGCTGCCAGCATGTGCTGCAGCGGCATGGAAGGGAAGAGGTCAGAGACCATGAGCGCCAGCAGGGGCACGGCCAAAGCGACGCTGATCCAAAAGCGACGCGTCATGTCCGTCAGCTCGGGATTCGCCTCTTCCACGGTGGTCTCCCGTGGTTCAAGCGTCATACCGCAGATGGGGCAGTTGCCCGGCTCCTGCCGGCTGATCTGCGGGTGCATCGGACAGGTGAAATCGCTCCGAGTGGCCGGTGCCTTCATGGTGGCGGGTTCGAGCGCCATGCCGCACTTGGGGCAGGCACCCGGCCCCATCTTGTGAACTTCGGGGTCCATGGGGCAGATGTATTCGACGTTCTCCTGGCCCTTGGGCGGCAAATCTGCGGATTTTGCAACCGGTTGCAAATAGCTTTTGGGATCGGCCGCGAACTTTGTGGCACAGGAACGATTGCAGAAGTGGTAGGTCTTTCCTTCAACCTCCTGCGAGCTCACAGCGTCCTGCGGTTCAATCATCATCCCGCACACGGGATCGCGTACTAACTCAGCTTCTTGAACCTCTGCCATGGCTTGCTCCTGTAAAACTCCGGATGCGGCAGACTGGCAACACTTCGCCAGTTCACCGCCCCGGGCCTCTTACTTCACGAACTGCTGGGGGTTGGCGTCGAACTTGCGCTTGCATCCTGGGGCGCAGAAGTAGTACGTCTGGCCCTGATACTCGCTCTTGCCCGCCGCTTCGTTTGAGTCGATCTGCATCCCGCACACGACATCCTTCACCATTTGGCTCGTCTCCTTCGTTTTGGTTCCGCTGCAACAACACATGGGCTTTTCTCCTTACCCATGCAGACGCACGTGCCCGCTTTCTCTTACACCTGGCGTTTACAGGTGCAATCCAGGCATTTGTGATCTGCGCACGCACCGCAGACCTGGGTGAGCTTCTTCGCCGCCGCGCGGCGCGCCCGATGCAATCGGACAGAAGCGTTGTTCGGCGTTGTGCCCTCGGCTTGTGCGAAGTCTGCAATCGACTCGCCTCCAAGATCGATCCGCTCCAGGGCGGTCCGGTACTCCGGCTTGAGGGTCTGGACCACGCCTCCTACGCAGGCGCACAGATTCGCCTCGTCCTCGGTTTCGTAGCTCAGGGGAGCTTCCGCCACAAACTGGTCGTGGGCGCGGGTACGGGCAGCGTTCCTGCGGTAGTGGTCTACAAGGGCATTCCGCAGCATGCGATAAAACCATGCCACCACGCTTTCGGTGTTCTGAATCTGCCCGCCTTTTTCGAGCGCCTTCGTGTAGGCCGCTTGCAAAATGTCCTCTGCAGCTGCGGGATCGCCGACCCGTCGTGTCAGAAAGCCGAGAAATTCCGCCCGGTGCTCCAGAAGCTGCGCGAGGAGAGCACTCGGTTCCGGCGCGGAGAGTGCGACCATCTCGATAGCCTTCATGCCATCGCCTCTTTCAGTCCTGTTTTCACGAGGATGTAGTTCATGGGATACGCGGTGAAGAAGCCGGCAATCATGGCGAACTGCATCATGAACCAGTAGCCGGCCTGGTTGGGCTGAAGGTGCGGGTGCGGAAAGATCACGAAGTAGGTAAGCAGCATCCAGCCGTACATGCCGAGCTGCCAAGCGGTGATGGAGAATGTGTCGGCTTTGATTGCAGCCCAGATGCCTTCCCAGCCTGAGATGCCTCGCATGGGTGCGATGGTGAAGTATTGGAAGCCGATGCCGAGCAGCCAGGCCAGGATGTAGTCGATCACGAAGCTGGCCCAGAGGTCCGAACCCCACAGCGTGAGGGCAAAGCCGAATACGGCGAAGTCGGCGACAACATCCCCGAGGGCGCAGCCTGCACCGCAGTGGCTGGCGGCTACACCGGTCTGAGAGGGTTTCGGATGCTCTTTGGCCTCCTTCATCATCCTCTTGTGCTCCTCCTCGGACATGCTCTGCTGCGCATCCTTGGCCTTTTTACGGCCGATGCGGAAATAAGCCCAGAGCGCGAACACGCTTCCGTATAGAGCTGTCACCGGCCAGACGATATTCATCACACCCATCTTTTGAGGATGCCGCACGATATCGACTGCGATCACAATGGAGCAAAAGAATGCGATTCCGAGCGAAATCCAAGCTATCGTTTCGAACATGGGTCACCTCAATGGGAGTGGTCGTGGGGAGCTTCGCCGTGATCCATCGGCTCCTCCGTGTGAGTTAGCACCTTCTGCTCTTCGGCAGGGGTGAGTTTTGGCAGATGTCGGACGTAAGCGACCATCTTCCATGCGTGTTCATCGTCATCGCCGGGTTTCCCGAATGCTGGCATCCCCGACCAACGAACACCGTTCTTGATGACCCAATAGAGTTCGCCATCGGACATCTCCTGTGTCTCCTCAGAGCGCAGGTCGGTGGGACGGGGATACATGATGCCGTGAAACTTCGGGTTGCCGGTGCCGTCGTCGCCATGACAAACCGCACAATGCTCCTCGTAATGCCCTCCGGCTTCGATCAGGCTTATGCCATGTGCAGAAAGAGGATTCTGCAGCTCTCGTATCGCTCGGGAGTCGAGCTGTCGTAGGCCTTCATCGCGATGCTGGCTTCCATGTTTGAGGGCTCCGGCCGAGAGCTGAACCCCCCGTGCCAGAGCACCCCGAAAGCGACGACAACCACCACAACTCCTGCCAGAGCTGTGGCGGCCCAAACGTTGATCACTCGCTGCATAGTTCGCTGCCCCCTCGTCGGTTTCATCACTGGTCCGGTCCGGGCGCAGTCGGCAGGTTCATCGTGGTTGAATCCTGACCGATGCTCATGGGCTCGTCCAACCCGTTCATGAGCGTGTAGTTCTGAAGAGCAATCGCGGCTCGCCACTCCTCGTTGAGGGCCTGGATGTAGGTAAGCTGTAGCGTGAAAAGCATGTGCTGGGCGGCAAGGACATGAGGATACCCCTGTGCCATCTGTTGGTATTTTGTGACCTCCAACTGGTAAGCGCGCCGGGCGCGGGGCAACATTTCAGTGCGATACCGCTCTGCGGTGAAGCGGGCCGTCTGATACTGCTGTGCGTAGGGTTCTGCGCGGTTCCGAGTGAGAAGCTGAGTCCGGTTTACATCATGGTGTGCTCGATCCAGTTCAACCTTCGCCGCTTGAATGTTGCCCTGATTGCGATTCCAGAGAGGAAGTTGAACGCCCGCCTCTGCAAAGCTCATCCAACCTGCCTTGATGTTCGTCGATCCGAGAGTCTCACCGGAGTACCACTCGCCCGCCTTGAGGTTGAGATTTGGCACTCTCTCTCGCTGTGCAGATTTGACACGAGCCTCTGCAACGGCGACGTTGGCTTCCGCCTGCTTCACAGCGGGGCTTTCCTGCGTGTCAGTAACGACCATCCCTTCGGGATCAAGCTCGGGAGGTTCGACGAGGCTGCCGGTTAGAGGCTGCGGTGCGAGAGAGCTTTGACCCGAGTAGGTTGCGAGCTGAGTAAAGGTAGCCAAGAACATGCGCTGCGCGTTCACAAACTCTACCTTCGCTTGTTCTGCGGCTATTTCAGCGTTTAACACCTCGGAAGAATCGGCCTGACCGACCCTCTCCAACTCGTGTGCGTTGGTTTGAGCGTCGAGGGCCACTTTAAGCAGTCGGTCATGGACAACGACTGATTGCTGGGCTGCGAGAGCGTCGAAAAATGCTCGCGCAACGTCGTTATGAATGCGGGCCTTCTGGATTTCCACGGCGTACTCATTCGAGCGTCCTTCGGCTCGATAGATGTCCCGCCGCAGAGCGAGCTTCCTTCCAAGGATGAACTCCTGAGAGAAGAACGCCCCTTCTTCGCCTCCGTGATACTCGCCTCCCCGGATGTGATCTCCCGAATAGCCGACGATTGGATTGGGGGGAAGACCCATCTGGCGGGCCTGTTGCCTGGAACGGTCAACGTTCCTCTGCGCTTGCGATAGCGTTGGGTTGGTCTTATCGGCCAATGCGAGGAAGTTCTCAACCGTCATCGGTTCCCGGCTAACGACATCCCTCAGCAGTTCCGGGGCGGGCAGGTCACTGCCTGTACGGAAGTCGATCGCTTCGGGTTCCTGCAACTCCTGGATAGGCAGCTTGGTAGAGCTAGCGTCGCTGGCCGGACCGGGTTTGCCCTGGGGCTGGTGGGCTTGCTGTTGGAAGGACTGCGTGACGCTATCGGCCGCGGCTTTAGCTTTTGCGTCTCCGGCGTCCTGACTCATGCTCTTCATATCGCCAGGCATTGGGTCGGGTACGTTCTTCCTGCGATTCGGTTTTGGAGCCGGAGCTTGTTGAGGTTTCGGCGGCGGTGGGTCCATCTTCATGCCGGGCATATCCGGCATGGACTGTTGAGCCTGTAGGGTGCAGGCGCTTGCGGCAATGGCGAAGCTAAGCGCCAGATTCTTGATTTTCATGTCTTCTCCTGGACCCGAAGGTCCAAACTTCGGTGCTTCGATTCAGGTCTAGCCGCGCGTACCCTTTTGAGGAGTGGCGTAGAGGGAGACATAGGGATCGTTGGGCCGGTTCGCAGTGCGCATGGCAGAGACAACCTGGTCGTACTGCTCCGGAGGAAGCACCCGGATAAACGTCATCATGCCTTGCATAAATCGCGACCAGTTCGGTCGAAGGCCAAGGTTTTCAGGCTTCTCGACCAGCTTGTCCATGTTCATCATCGGACCTTCCATGTACGCATCCTGGGGAAAGTTCGGGACGTTGTTCGCACTTGGAGAGGTCTCGCCCATCTGGGCCTTCATGCTGTCGGAGCCCATATCGAAGGCGTCGAGATTGCGCTGCTGCTCCTGGCTGAGCTTGATGCCTTTCTTGTTCTGCTCCTGCATCATGCCCATCATTCCGGCGTCGAGATGGGTGTTCGCCAGTGGACCGTCCGGAGCGGTAGCTTGAGTGCCAGCACCGAGTGATGCAGCGGGAATGGCTGGATCTCCGGTAGGCTTCGGGGCACTCATGTCCATGCCTTTCATCCCACCCATGCCCATTCCGGCCATGTCGCCCTTCATCTCGTCGCCGTTCTCACCGCGCGGGGTAATCCGTCCATGGCTGTCGTCCCCGCGCAATCCTTTGCCGCCCGGATACCCTGCCATGCGTGTCATCGGACCCGCCTGCGAGGCCATCTGGTTCATCATGTGGTGCGGGAGATGGCAGTGGAGCATCCAGTCGCCCGGATTGTCTGCGACGAACTCGACGTTCCGAGTCTGGGCCACTCCAACGAGCACTGTGTTGCCTGGCCACCAGGCCGTCTCCGGTATGCGGCCCCCTTCAGTACCGGTGGTGTAGAAGGTGTGCCCATGAATGTGCATCGGATGATGATCCATGCCGAGGTTTACAAAGCGAATCCTTACGCGGTCGCCCTGACGAACGATGAGGGGCGTGGCCAACGGACCTGCTTTACCGTTCAGCAAGAGCCAGTTGAACTCCATCATCATCGTGTTGGGAGTAGTCGAGTTTGCGAGAACCGCATACTCCTGGAGATGGATCGCGAAATCTTTATCGCAATGAGGACGGTAGGGAACTCGCGGGTGCATGATAAACGCGCCCAGCATTCCGGCAAGCTCCTGCATCGCCATATGCGAGTGGTAGAAGTAGGTTCCTTCCTGCTTGATGAGGAAGTTGTACGTAAAACTCTGGCCGGGACGGACCGGCTCCTGGCTGATGCCGGGCATACCGTCGTATCCGATCTGATCTTCAAATCCATGCCAGTGAAGAGAACTGGCCTCGGGCAATTCGTTCTTGAAGATGACCCGTACCTTATCGCCCTGCGTAACCTGGATCGTCGGGCCAGGTGCGGAGCCATTGAAGCCCCAGACATCGATCGTTTTATCAGGCGCGATCTGCTGCTTGAAAACGTGAGCCGTTAGGCGAAAAACCTTTACGTCGCCATCCATCTCAAAGGGGAGGTCGCCTACGTCTGTCGTCACGACCGGGGTAGTTCTCACCGCGCCGCCGCGCGTATCGATCTTTGAAAGGGAGCCGCTGCTTGTGCCTAGATAACCTCCAGAAGCAGCAACCTGGCTGGAAGTATGAGACTCGTTATGAGTTGTTTCGGCTACGGCGCGGCTTGCAAAGAGCCCCGCACCCAGACCGAAGGTGCTTTGAAGAAAAGATCGGCGATTCGCCATGTAAAAGCTCCGGAAACACAGTGAGGCGTAGAGTTCTGGCGTCTCTGGGTAAACGGAGTGATGTGCTGAGATCCAAACAGAATGGAACAAAGCGACGCACTCCTACCAGCGACACAGGGTCGGTGAGGAGAGGTCGCTGAATTAAGTGCGGAGAGTAGTGTGAAGAGAAACCGGAGAAGCCCTTTGAACAGGTGGTGGGCCTCTCACCGGCACAATGCCGCTTGGTACGGCATACGCCTGCGGTAGGAAATATAGGAGAGGAACCTGATGGCTTAGGTCAAGGCTGGTAAATGCCTGCGCATCGGACTTCAACAAGACAGGTTGCTGGGCGCAGATGTGATGAAGACAACTCTGTGCAGCTCCCGACACAACCGGCAAGCCTGGAATTGCTTCGGCAACCTGACTTTCGCCCATTCCGGGCATTGCCAACATGGAATGACTGCTTTGGGGAGAGCTGTGCGCCGCTGTGGAATGGCAGCTTGCTCCCGCACTCGCCTGGTCACAGTGGATCTGGCAAGCGGACGCAAGGGGCGAGAGCGACAGTAGTATCACTGCCAGTAAGCTCGCCAATGTCGCCCGGAAACGCATATAGATAGTATCCACTCTCAATCGCTTTGATGCCACTTGGCTCAAATCGATGCTTTTCAGATACCAAACGAAACTAAGACTTCGATAGGATGAACGAGCAAAGTGGGCTTCACTGTGAATGGAGCCTGCTCGCTTTAACGATCCATGCGTCCACGAATCGGCCCCAGAAAATAGGCGGCGAAGGACCCGCCGCTCCATATAAGGGCCGATCCCCAAAGGATGAGCTCAGCTTGCTGATTTCGCCGCACATCGTTAGATCGTCGGCTGCGCAGACTTCACCCTGCTGCAGTCTGGGAGCGGTCACCTAAGTCATGACAAAGCTTGCCGCTCTTAGTGTCCCGGCGATGCATGCAATCCCTCGTTAACCAAAAGGGTCTGCACTCGGCTCCTAATGTCGTTCCGTACCGTTCTTACATCTTCAATAGGAAGGCCCTTTGGATCACGAAGCGGCCAGTCATCCCGGCGTAGGCCGGGAACGTAAGGACATTTATCGCCGCACCCCATGGTGACAAGCAACTGAGCCTCGCGGGCTAGCTCATCGGTGAGCCTCTGAGGTCTAGTGTCGCTTAGGTCGATCCCAACCTCCCTCATAACCTCCAAGACTTCGGGATGGACGCGCAAACCGGGCTGCGTTCCGGCCGAGATTGCCCGCGCCTTGAGTGGATCGGCAAGCTGATTGAAGAAAGCGGCCGCCATCTGGGAACGACCGGCATTGTGAACACAGGCGAAAATGATGTTTTTCATAGGTCTCCTTAGTTGCTAGACCGCCTGGGGCTTGATGGCGTAGACCTTGACGCTGGCTGCGGCGGCGTTCACGTCGTATTGCGAGAGGAGCGTCGTCAGCTCCTCGTGTAGGGAAGGCTCAACGGATGCCGAAGTACAGCAAGCGTCTTCAATGACCTGGAAGGGGCTTCCCGCGTCCATGCTTGGAGAGCAGCAACCTGCCTGATTCTCGACCTTGGCATAGGCGTTGAGGTCGGCTCCGCTGTCTACGATCTCTACGTGCTTGAAGCCAGCAGCGAGCAAGCCTTCGCGGTAATCGTCAATCAGGATCGCCCCTGCGATGCAGCCGACGTAAGCCGCCATGCTCTGAGCAACCGCCTCAGGCAGATCGTGCTTCAACGCTATATCGCTGATTGCAACGCGGCCTCCCGGCTTGAGAACACGGGCGATTTCACGGAAAACGGCTGGCTTGTCCGGCGCAAGGTTGACGACGCAATTCGAGATAACACAATCGACCGAAGCGTCCGGAAGTGGAATCTGGTCGATGGTGGACTGAAAGAACTCAACGTTTGTGTAGCCGCCCTTGTGCGCGTTCTCATGCGCCCGCTCGATCATCGCCGTGGTCATGTCGATGCCGATGGCCCGGCCCTCTGGACCAACCATCTTCGAGGCGAGAAACACGTCGAGGCCGCCGCCCGAGCCTAGATCGACCACAACCTCTCCAGCTCTCAGATGAGCCGTTGCCGTGGGATTTCCGCAGGATAAGCCCATATTGGCTCCTGCCGGGATGGACGTCAGCTCGTCGGCACTGTAGCCGAACGCTTCGGCAACGGCCTTCACGCCTGCATGGTCGTTCGATAGGGTGCTCTCTGCTACTGCTCCATACTTCGACTTCACCGAATCCAAGAGCTGCTCCGACATAACCGCCTCCGAGTGATATCTGCTTTGGCGACTATATGGCTTGCGTTCGCATACGTCAATGCGTATACATGACCTATGGCAGCGAAACAGGCGTACAACGTGGAACGGTTCTTTCAGGCTCTCGGCGATCAGACGCGGCTTCGGCTGCTGAACCTGATGGGCGACCAGGAGATCTGTGTCTGTTACTTCGTCGAAATCCTCGGCGGCCCTCAACCGAAGATTTCCCGGCATCTCGCATACCTCCGCAGCGCCGGAATAGTCTCGGCACGACGGGAAAGCAAGTGGATGCACTATCGCATCGTCATGCCGCCGCACATCGGTGCTGCTCAGATCCTGAAGCAGACTCTCGGCTGGTTAAAAGAAGAGAAGGCCATGCAGGCGGACAAGGCGAGGCTCACGAAAGCCTGCTGTTCGCCATCGAAGTACGCCCTCCTCGAAGGCGCTCCGCTCCCGATAACCCTTGACGCTGCACTCTGTGAGGTTTGCTAGTGTCTTCCGCTCCCATCACTCAAGGGCGCGCCTGCGCTCCGGTTGCCCGCAAGAAGCTCTCGTTTCTCGACCGATTCCTTACGCTCTGGATCTTCCTGGGGATGGCCATCGGGGTGGCCATCGGCCACTTCGTCCCCTCGTCTGCAGGGTTCGTGAACCGCTTTCAGACTGGCACGACCAACATTCCGATTGCGATCGGGCTCATCATCATGATGTTCCCGCCGCTGGCCAAGGTTCGCTACGAGAAGCTGGGAGAGGTCTTCCGCAACAAGCGCGTCCTAGGCCTGTCGCTCGTGCAGAATTGGATCATCGGGCCGGTGCTCATGTTCCTCCTGGCCACCGTTTTCCTCAAAGGCGAGCCTGCCTATATGCGTGGTTTGATCCTGATCGGCATCGCCCGCTGCATCGCGATGGTTCTGGTTTGGAATGAACTTGCCGAAGGAGATACGGATTACGTCGCCGGACTTGTAGCCATCAACAGCGTCTTTCAGGTTCTCTTCTATAGCCTTTACGCCTGGGTCTTCCTGACCGTTCTTCCGAAGTGGTTTGGCCTGGAGGGAAGTGTCGTTCCTATCGGGATCGGCCAGATTGCAAAGAGCGTGGGCCTCTACCTGGGAGTTCCGTTCGTTGCTGGCTTCATCACTCGGTACGTGCTGATCCAGGCGAAGGGTGAGGAGTGGTATCGAACCCGCTTCATCCCGCGCATCAGCCCTTTCACCCTGATCGCGTTGCTCTTCACGATCCTGGTCATGTTCTCGCTAAAAGGCGACCTCATCGTGCGACTGCCGCTTGACGTGGTTAAGATCGCGATCCCGCTCATCATTTACTTCCTCATCATGTTTCTGGTGAGCTTTTGGATGGGCAAAAAGCTCGGTGCCGACTACGCGCAGTCGGCCACGCTTTCTTTTACGGCAGCGGGCAACAATTTCGAATTGGCGATAGCCGTCGCGGTCGCCGTCTTTGGGTTGAACTCGGGGGAGGCCTTTGTCGGAGTGGTTGGCCCACTCATCGAGGTTCCGGCACTGATTGGCTTGGTCAACGTTGCGTTCTGGATGAGGCGGCGATACTTCAGTTCAGAACTGAAGGCGTTTCAGGTTCATCCTGTCGAAGATGCTCCATAGCCGCGTCTGATAATTATCCCCGCGATTCACTATACAGAATCCTGCTTATCGGACATAAATTCTTTATTATGAATAGTTTACGTCAGATGGTATCACGACATTTTGGGCGACATAGACAAAGGCCGTGGAAATGCCGGAGCCCTGCAAAGCCTGGAACGGTGAAACTGTCCCAGCCTTCGCAACGCTCCTTGGAAGAGGCCGGTACAGCCGGCCTCTTCCACATTCCCCCAGCCCTCGACGACGAACATCATGGATTTGATCCTAGATAGCTAGCTGAAAAGGTGGCCCACTAAATGAGCGGGCTACTGGACATCAGAAACTTGGTTGTTCACGAACACCACTTTCATATCCTTGTAGACGTACATCTGTTTCGCCCCGAGATCCACAATCTTCTCTGGATTGCCCAAGGACTGCTTCACCTGGGCCGGGCTCATGCCCAACTTGATGGTCTTGCTCTCGACGGCTGAGGCAGTGGCCGGGTCTGTAAGTACGGTGTCGATGGTCTTCTTCATATCCTCGGGCGTCATTGTGTCCAAACCTGGGAGCTTCACGTTCAATTCGGCTCTGTAGCGGGTTCCCCGTCCATCTCCTAGTGTTGCGACATCGACCGTGAGCAAATCAAAGAGAACCGCATCGTGCCTCGGCAAGATTTGCATGACATAGACCTTCTCATTCGGAGCAAGGGTGCGCGAGTGGCTCGTGTTACCGCCAAAAGCGGCGGCAAAGCCGGTCGCTTGAGTGATTTGGCCGTTTGTGTAATTTGTCTCGATGATGGCGTTCTTGGTGTTTGCAACGTCGGCATAGATGCCGGGAAGCCGAACGGCGAAAATCGGTCCCGGCTCAGTGACGCGGGTGTAGTCGAAACCGGCTAGACCGTTCATTCCTACCCTGGTGAGTGGGTACATAGCTACGAGCTGGTCACGAAGCTCTCGTTTGGTTGGAGCGCAAAAGGCCGGGGCAGGAGCCATTGCACAGACAAGTGAAGCGGTGATGAGGACGCGGGCGGGGGGCAGGAAACGCATAGTTGAACCTTTCGGGGTTAGCGCCCACGGCTGTGGCGATGCTGGACAACTGAAGCCTGTTCCGGCGCGAGGGCGTGGGAAGGAGCTTCGCTTTGTTGCTGAGCTGGTGCGGGCATTGCAGTCTTCAGTTGTTCCGGCAGTGCAATGGTGGGAGCTACAGCGTTTGTCTGAGCTGATCCATCCGACGTATAGACGCTTACCTCCCGCCCTGTGCGGGAGAGGGAAATGGACTCGGATGTAGTTTGGAACGATCCGTCCTGGCTGATAAGAACTCTGTCTGGAGCACCCGTCTTGAGGCTGTCAACGGCATAGCCATGTTCGATGTGCTTCGCTTGTTCTTTGGTCAGTTGCACGCTTTCGCCCTTGTCGAGACGTACTTCTAGGGTATCTCCGATGGCGGTGACGGTGCCGAAGTCGCCTTTTCGGATGCCCTGGGAGGAGTTAGGTTCGGTTATGCGGACTCGATCACCCTGGGCGAATTCCTGGTGTTCCTCGCGGTAGACCCTGCTCTGGGCCGTCATGGTCCTGGTGAGGTGAGGGCTGTAGATCACCTCGTCGCCGTTCGACGTCTGAACGGTGAGCTTGTTGTTTCTCGGGTCGGTCGAGATGACGACGGCGGCGCTGTCTTTTGGAATCCCTTCAAGGTTGGGGCTTCCTTGCCGGTATTGGATGATGTCGCCTTGGGCATACTGTGCGGCCAGCTTGGGATTCGCCAACTCCTTCTCGACGTGAACGGGCAGGACCTTACTATCCGGCGCGACGATCCCCAACGCCTGGAGGTCGGCGCGGATGAGTTGATTCAGCTCGCGGCGCTCGGCGGGGTTTTTAGCGATGACGACGCTGTTGGAAGGATGCTCTGCGTAAGCAAGGGCAACCGCCGCAAGGCGGTGGTTCGGGTCGGCATACTCTTGGACCTGGACGACGCCGTGTTTCTGCGGAGCTGGGTCGGGGGAACTCTGTCGAAAGTCCACGGCTGATGTCTTGCTGACATCGGTTGCCAGCCGAGCTCCAAGGCCGTCCGCGTCGTTGGTGTAGATCCTTGCGTCATGTTCCGCACGCGAGACCGCGACATAGGCGAGCCGGGTGTTGATCAGAGACCGGGCCGAATCGGTGTCGATGTTGGCGATAACGCGGCCCTCGGTGAGTCCTTGCGAGACGTGGGAGGTAACGGCATAGCCGTGGTCGAAGTGCCTCATTTTGGCCGGGTCGAACTGGACAATGCGCTCGGTCTTGCCGTCCATCTGGACGGTAACCTGTCCGGTTCCGAGCTTGGTGATGGTGCCTAGATCTCGGTTGCTGACGCCTAAATCCTTGTCCTTGGCGGTGAACTGAATCCGATCGCCGGTCGCAAACTGCTTATCCGTCTCGATGTAGGCGTTCACACCTTTCAGGCGCTTGGGGTCGTAGGTGATGGCCTTGCCGCCGTCCTGCTGGACGGTTACGGTATTGTTCCTGGCATCTGAGGAAAGCACAACGGCGGTGCTGTTCTGAGGTATGCCCTGGGCCTTGCTGCCCTTCTCGTATTTGAGGATGTCGCCTGCTTTGTACCGTGCCGCCCACTCTCGATCCGCGCCGGTCATATCGGAACGGTGAGCCAGAACAGAGAACGTCTTTTGCTCCGTTCCCAGCTTTCCGGCCTCCTGCAATTCGACCCTGACAGCATGATTGATCTGCTGGCGGCTGCGGTTGTCGGGGGACACGATGATGGTCCGCTCCGGGTTCGCGGCGTAGTCCCTGGCAATGGCGGCGATGCGCTCGATGGGGTCTGCAACCTGTGTAATCCGGCCCTGCTGGGCGAGCATCTCGATGCCCTTCTCGGTCTCTCCTTTGGCGAGATGGTTAACGGCTTCCAGTAATGCGGGGTTCTTGCGCTGGCGCACAATCTGGTCCAGCTGCGAGGTCCGCATCCCCGCCTCCTGCATCTGCTGGAAGGGTCGGCCCGCGTCCACGCCCTGATGCTGGGCGGTGTCTCCAATCACCAGAACGCGGTCCTCGGGCTTGATCTTTTCGAGGAAGGCCCGCATCTGTCTGGTGCTGGCAAGGCTGGACTCGTCCAGCATGTAGAGATGTGGGCTGGTAATTGTGGCGCTCGGGTGGTTCTTGCCTCGGGCAAGGAAACTTTGCAGCGTCGTGGCTTCGATTCCTTCCTCTCGAAGCTGTCCGGCTGCGCGGGACGTGGGCGCGAAACCTTCGACCTTGTAGCCGTTGGTTTCAGCGCCTTCACGAATGCTGGCAAGTACCGTTGTCTTGCCGGTTCCTGCGAGTCCCTGCACACCGTGGATGCGGTCGGGGGACGTAAGGACATCGGCGATGACGCCCCTTTGGGCTTCATTTAGAAACTTGCGTGTTCCGGCCTGAGCTGCGGCCTGCTCCTGGTTCATGATCGGCTCGACTGTGTTCTGTCCTGCCATCACATAACGCACGTTCGCCCGCTCGTTGGCGATGGTCTCCGGTGTTGTGAAGCTGCGGCCTGTGGCGTGTTTTTCACTCTTGAGCTGCCGGAAATCTCCCTCTTTGTGGCGGCTGTCGAACTCGGCTCTGACGTGGGCGAAGGTGGTTTCCCCCATGCCCCGGCGAAGCGCATCCCGCATCAGGGTCCGCTCGTCGATGACGGCCTCCCGCTCGAAATTGCTACTCCGTGCGTAGGTAACGGCTTCTTTTGCCCTGGCTTCCTGCTCGGGTGCCCGGTTTTGTGTCTGGGGTCGCTGTCGAGCCTGGGCCACGATTGTTTCCGGCTGGTTGCCGAACGATACGGCCATGGTCCGATGGGCCTCTAAAACCTGCTCGGGGGAGAGAATGACTTTCTTGTCGCGGGTTGCGTGGGCGGCAATCTGGGACGCTTCCGCTCCGGTGTAGCCGGTCTTCGCAAGATGCTCTTTGATCTGCTGGGACCGGGGGCTGGAAGCGTCTAAATAGTCCTGAGAGTAGCCCTTGATTTCGGGCGCTCCACTCTTTCCCGCCTCGATGTCATACCCCAGGTCGCGAAGCTTGTACGTGAGCACCGATTGATACACGGCGGTCGCATAGTTCTGGGTGTCGAACATGCCCCGTTCCTGAAGGGCGCGGGTTGTACCGTCCTCCCGCTCGGTCACATTCATGATGAAGACGTGGGTATGGAGTTGGGGAGCCGCGTAACCTTCGACGGGGCGGGCGGTGTCGTGCTCGAACTTTGCAGCAATGAATTTGCCAGTGGTTTCGGCTGGGTTGTTACCGCCAATCCTGGCCTGGGTATAGCGCTCCAGCTCGGCGACGGCGGCGGTCACGGCGGTCGCGTGTGCCTCCCGGACTCGTTCGTCGCCGCCCACTAAAGCTGTAAGGGACACCGATTTGGGCGCCGAAAAAGTGGCGTCCCAACCTGCACGATGCTCGACCGCGCTGGTGGTCGATCCGTCTGGATTTTTGTAGTCCTGGGCGGTCCGATGCTTCACCATCTGCTCGCCGGTTTCGGGATGCTGGCCTTCCGTCAGACGCGTGAAATGCTCGGGATTGACTGCACCGGCGAGGCCCATTTCCGATGCGAGCTGGCCTTGCCATTCGCCCGCTACCGCGCCGTCTTGTTTGTAATAGCTCTGGGTGCTGGAGGTGAACTCCATGTGGTGATAGGTCTGTGCCTGGCCTGAATTGAGGGCCTTGGAAATAGTGAGCATGGAGTCCTCCTTCCTGGTCTATAGATCGCTACTGGGATGGGTGGCTGTGACCATCTCTGGCGGTCCAAAGGCGGGCACGTTCTCGGGTAGGGGCATTGGACTGACGGTCGGCTCCGTCGTGACTGGCGGGGCTTTCTTCTTCGCTGCTGGCGTGGCGCTCGGGGGTTCCGTGACGGCTTCGGTCGCCTTGGAGGGCGCGATCGCTACCTGCAGAGCGGCGGCGGCCGGCACGGGCGACGGTTCTGGTTTTGGCTTCGCAGGGGCGAGAGGATTTAGCCACATATCGCCTTCTGGAATGTCACGGGCGACGAAAGACGGCGCGATAAGGGGCCGGTCCATGTGGGGGAAGCTGAACCGTGTGACGTTGTTTCCCAGCTTTAGAAAAGCATGGAGGTCTTCAAGTCCAGCAATCTCCGAACTCATGACCAATGGCTCGATCTGCCGGTCCATGGTGAAGCTCTTGCCTGCCCGCTTGCCGTCCGCGACGGTCTCCCGAACGCGCTCAATCTCGATGTCTCCGATTAGCTCGGAAGCCCACTTTGCGGCCTTTGGCTCGGCGGTCTTGAGAACGAACTTGGAAGCCGGTTGGGACAACATCACCTCCGCAAGATGGCCGTAGATCACCTCTAGCTGGGCCTTGCCCTGGTAGCCGAAGATGATGGGGTTGTCGCTCTTGCGGCCTTTGGTCAATGCGGCGTGGAACTGCGGCAACTTCTGTAAGGTGGCGAGCTCGTCAAGGACAAACCATGCCCGTTTCTGTCCTGGCTGGGGCAGCGTGAGCAAGCGAAGAATGAGCAAGTCGATCCAAAGCGATTGGAGCGGGCGAAGCGCTTCCTGCTCGGCCTCGGTGCCGGTGAGGAAGATCCATCCTTCCCGTTTTTCGGACCACGCCGTAGCGCTCCACTCCTTACCGTGGGCCTGCTCCTTGGTGGGCAGGAGTCGCAAGCTGTCGGCTATGAGACCCAGGGAACCGAGTACGCCTTGTCGCTGATCGGGAGCGTCTTTCGAGATAAACGCCTCCAGCTCCGTACCCTCTACGCGGCGGTCGATTTCGTCCGGGTTCGACATCCACGAAACCAAGTCCTGAGACGAAGGACGGTACTTCATCAGGTGAGCGAATATCTTTTGCGGGGTCTCGGTAAAGAACTCACCGGGCTTGCCGTCCGCTGGCTGGTACAGGGACGCGGCGATGGTGCGAGCCTCTGCCGGGGTACGCAACTCGGACGATGGCGACCAATAAAAGGAACGAGCGTCTAGGGGATTCAGAATCACATCGTTCCGGTCTTCACGGTAGAAACGCTGGATGTACTCGCCTGCCGGGTCGTACACAATGGCCGATTCCCCGCGGTCTTCAATCTGTCCAAGCATCTGAATTAGTAGGGTCGTTTTCCCTACGCCGGTATCGCCCATCACCTGAACATGCTTGGCTTCCGAACGCAGCGGAAGACGGATGATGACGCCTCTTTCATCGGTCCGAATCCCCAGCCCCTCCCCTTTCAGAATGGCGTTGAATTGCTTGGGGCCGACATCACCGGCCCGCGTAGCAGCCGCCCGTATTTCATTTTCTTGCCCCGTTTGAAGTCCAGCGGCACAGCGAAGCACAGAAGAAAGATCACCACCATTGCCGCCTCCCCGACGGCTAGACCGTAGGCGCTGAGAACATCGTCACCTCCGAAGATCGCGGCCTTGAACCATCCATAAAGGGCGTCGTCTGACATCTTGCGTTCCGGGGCGCGAACAAAGGTCGTGTAGCCTTCGGCTGTTGCCGCAGGCGACAACTGGACGTTCAGCTCCTTCCCGTTTGGAAGGATTGTCGAGCCTGGAACAAAGTCCTGGTGCTGTGCCACCCGGGGCGCTTTCTTCCCGCCTTGGAGAAAAATCAGACGGAAGGAACTGTGCATCTTGAACTGCGCCCCGGCTGCGCTTTTGAGGAAGTCGCCGGTGTATTCACGGGCGAGGAATGGCTTTGTAAAGTACATCCCGAGAAGCAAACACATGACGATTGGCACGGAAAGAATCATCGTGCCGATGGTGTAGACCGGCACTTGCGGAGGCCAGATAACCGTCTCTTTACGTCCCCATTGGCTTGCCATTGTCTAACGCTCCTTCGGTTCGGCGGCTGCGTATTGTTCCATCACATCCGTTGCTGCTTTGTGTTTCGTTGTCCGCACGGTTGTGAGCACGCCGCTGAACTCTTCGGCGGTCATTACCTTCCCGCAGGCGAGGGGTTTCAGCACGAGATTCAAGAGCATCCGCGTGGCTACAATCTCGGTAAATAGTGCGTCTCCGCGAGAGTTGCGAGCCTCACGTAGAAGCACCTCCCGCGCCCATTCTCCGAACAGCTTTCCCTGGTCGTTAGCCGCGCGATCAACCTCTGCCATTTCGGTTTGCGTAAACCGCACTCCAGTCATCTTGTTGCGTGTTGGCCGCCCTTTACGGCGGTCTAAACGATCCTCTAAGGACAGTGCCGGTGCTGCATCAATAGCTTCCATTTGCCCTCCTCAACGCTGTTTGCATATGTTTTCGCTCCGAAAACGTATGCAAACGATGTGCGGCTAAGTGGTTGTCGCTCAACGCGATAACATACGTTTTCGTTTTAGCTTGAAACTCAACCCTGGAAGGGATGGAGTGTCATCTTCTCCATGTGCGAAGCGCATGCCGTTGCTGTTGCTCTTGTCGTTGCTGCTGCATCTGCTGCTGTTCTTGCCGCTGATTTTGCTATTGCCGTTCCGTGACGCCGTGCGTCACTTCCTGCGAAGGGCGCCAGCCCCTCGCAGGAATGCACTTCAGCCTGCAGCTACGTGGTTGGCTGGCTTCGGCCCACGCCGCGCTCCTGTGGGCATCGTGGCGGGCCTCTTGATCCGCAGCTGCGAGGTGATCTTTGGGTCGGTCGAGCGGAACTTCTGGAAGTCGGAATCCTTGCCAAAGGTGTATTCAAGTGCCTTGTTAACCACCTCATCTGGAAGGCATTTGACGAAGGCTGCATACTGGTCAACCTGGATTGCGGTTGACTCTTCAAGTGAGCAGGTGATGGTGACTTTGCGGACTTGCTTGATGTCGAGCAGGGGCATTCTGTGTTCCTCCGGGCTTCTGGTTATGCTGCGTGGGTGGGGTTCGTGGTCGCTTCGGTGGCGTCGTCAGCGCGGAAAAGGTCTTCTGTCTCGAAGCTCTGGGTGGCAAAGTCGTAGCCGTTGACGGCGATAAGCTCTCGTACCCGTCGCCTGCCACTCGGTAGGCGTTCGCAGTACAGAACGAAGTCAATTGCATCGGCTGTTTCCGAGCGGATAAAGCTGTGATTGATATTCGGGCGTGCGCTTAGGGCAAGGTTCGACAATCTGCTCAATGCATCCCACGCTGATTTCGCGTGCAGAGTGGTGAGCGTTCCGCCGTGTCCTGTGTTCATTGCCTGCAACAAATCGTTGGCGCACTCGTCGCGTATTTCGCCGAAGATAATGCGGTCGGGCCGGTGTCGCAGTGCAGCCGCCAACAACGCACTCGGCAGGATCGCAACCTGGCCGGGAATTGCGTCAACGGCTTCCCAGCGGAGGGCATTCGGCTGAAGCACTCTAAGCTCTGCAACCTGCTCAATCACGATCAGCCGGTCAGTCACAGGAACGTGGTCGAGAATGGCTTTCATCAGCGTTGTTTTGCCTGAGCCTGTACCGCCAGCGATGATGCCGTTCTTCTTCTGCATAAGGAACTGGACAACTCTGTCCCGCGCCTCCCTAGGGAGGCTTCCCATTTCTATGAGTTGGTCGGTCGTAAACCACTGGTTGAATTTGCGGATAGTGAGTGATGGACCGCCGATTGCGGAAGGTGCTCCAACCACCGCCACACGTGAGCCATCCGGCATCCGGGTATTGAGTATGGGGTTCTGATTCGTGAGATCTTGCCCCATCAGTCTCGCTACGCGCCTGATGCCTGCCTCAAGTCGCTCAATATCGAACGCATCCGTTACCGGAATGTGCTCGATCACACCGCCCCGGTCGGCATAGACACCAGTCGTTCCGTTCACCATCAAATCGCTGATAGTCGGGTCAAGAATTAACGCCTGAAGGTCGTCCGAAAAGAACGGTAGAACCTTCTCCCATCCGCTTTCAACGCTCACCGGCTCACCTCTGGGCGGAACGTGGAGCCTTGGCCTACAAGCGGATCTACGGAGACGCGGTTCTCGTGGAATTCGGTGATGGTCAAACCGAGAGGATTGATCGTCTCGTATTGCGGGTTTGTCTTTGCCTGCTCGCTCACCTGGGCGGGATTCAAATAGTAGGTGAACGAAGCCATCCAGTGCTCCGTTCGCGGCTTGCTGGAGGTCCGCATCGGGTAGATGAGATCGAAGGTCTCAAGGGCCGTTCCTCGGGAGAGGATGGTGTTCTCAATCTTCTCCTGGGACATCGAGGTAATCGTCACATTGTTGACCTGCACCTCGCTCTGTTCCGTCTGCCCGCTCGTCACCTGGGTGATGAGGTGGTTCGCATTGTCCTGGCCGATGAGCTGGGCGGCGAGAGCTGAGGAAAGAAAGTAGTAGTTCATGGGGTACTTCTTCGCCATCGTCTCGCGATTGATCGTGTGTCGGTAGCCAGTCCAATCGGTGAGATAGGTGCGGATTTCACCTTCGCGTGGGCTGTAGTTCAGGTCGGTGTACTGGATCGCCTGTGCCCTGCCCGCCTCATCAATGCGGATGTAGCGGTTGACGACCGGACGGTGCGAGACAGCGACCAAACCGCCGCACAACAACAGAGAGATACCTGCGAGTGCGCTGATCGCAATCTTTGCCATACTGCGCTCGCTATACTGCGCGGAATAAACCTGATTCCCAATCTTGTCGGCCTCGACGTGCTGCCTCGCCGTGAGCGTGCTACCGGGGATTGCGACGTGTGTGGACATTCGTATTCCTTTCCTGAATTGCGTGAACGGCTTTGTGTACTCGAACAATGGTGGAAACAAAGACGATGAAGAGCACGGCCAGCGTCAACATGCGGACTGGCCAGGGGGCGCGTCGGTAGAGCACGATGAGAAACAGCATGGCGACTCCTAAAGACCTAATGCTGCGGCTGTGGCCGCCCTATTAGCCATCTCCCCAGCCCTCCCAGCCAGTCCAGCTCCACCGCCGAAAATCATCTGCGTGACGCTTGGGATAAGGAACATATTGAGGATGAAAGCAACGAAGATCGTAGTGAACGGAATGAGATTCGCGAGCCACATGGCAACGCTGTAATCACCGTGGAAGGTCTGCGTCATAAAGCCCATGAGGAATTGAGACCAGACGTAGATAAAGGCAGCTGCAACGGCGCGAATCATCGCGAGGGACAAAAGCACCTCAACGAAGTGCAGGAACTTACCACGGAATGTCTCAGTCAAGTACAGGGGAACCATCAGTGGGCCGAACAAAGCGGCCACGGCATAGAAGATGAATCCACTGCAATTGATGAGGAAGATGATGCCCGAAGCGAGCCCGAGCAGACCTTCGACGTAGTAGTAGCAAATGGTCTCCATCGGGGCGAGGATTGTGGGCATGGGCGTGTTGTGGCCCGCATCCGCCAGCAGTGCCGTCAACTGGTTCAACTGTGCTTGGTCAAGGATCTGTGAAATAGCAGCGGCAATGTAGGAGAACATGCGATTGAAGCCGAAGCTCGCACCTGGGAGATTGTTGACCCAGTAGTGTTCCACCACGAGGCAGAAAAGGAATCTGAATAGGAAGGTGCGCAGCTCATCCAAACTGACGGTGCGATGCCCTCCGAGATGCACCGACCATGACGACATCCGTACAGCGATGCCAATAAGGATCATGGTCGCAATGAAGGTGAGTAGGATCATCCCGAAGTTCGACAGGGCTCCACCGTTCTGCGTCGTGAGGTTCGTCAAATCCTGGGTGAACTGGGAGAGCCAATCGACCGCTCCGGGTGTGGGGTTCATAGGGTCACTCTCACGCTTGAAATGTGGAACTTGTTGTTTCGGGTTGAAAGGCTAGGCGCTGAGAGGTCCAGCGCCAGCCCCAGTACCGCATCTGGCTCAGTAATAGGTGGTCCAGGTGGTCGATCCATTCCCCAGATACGTGGGATTGTTCGCCTGCTGGGTGTACTTGAAGTCCGCGTCGTTGATCGTCATCGAAGCGACGTTGCGCTTCTCCATGTTGGCGACCGCTGCCTGTGCCGCCATGCACGCGTGGATTTGCCCCTGCGCGTGCTCTTCTTCCGCACGTTGGGAGTTGGAGACGTTCAACAAATTGAGCTGTTCGACCTCGCTGTTGGTCGCGTCGCTTGTGTCGTAGACCGACGTGTTGAGGGCGGTATTAGCTGCTAAATTGGCCGTTCTGCTGGCTTGGTATGCTCCGCTTGCTGCGAGGCATTGGCTTGATGCAGCATCCATTGCCTCGATGTGGGCGAGGGTAGAAAGCCGCTGGCTTTGTCCAACGATTTCCCCGCTCCAGAAGCTCGAAGATGTACCAGAGATCGCGAGATTCATGATCTTCCAGACAAGGCTTGAGTTCTGAGATTGGCCGTTCAATTGAGATTGAAGACCAGCCGTTTCCCCGTAGGTATTCTGCACACTGCTGTGCAGTAGGGCGTTCTCTGCCGTACTCCAAATCTGCTTGGAATTGAAATACTTCAGGTTGTTGACGATGGTGTTGTAGGTGGTGACCGATTGCTGATAGATATTCAGCGCGGTTGTGGCCATTTTGTAGTCGTTGTCGAGCTGCTGGAGGAGCGTAAGGTTCGTCTGCGAACCTGCTGCAACCTCCTGGGCCTGGATCGCAAGTCCCTTCTCTTCATTGACGATCTGCTGAATGGCGTGAGCCGATTGGGTTGGATCAAAGGTGATGCCGCCGAACTGCGCGTGAGCTGGGACCGCCATTGCGAACGCGGCGATTCCGCTAACGAGAGTGAGACTGCGGGCTGCGGTGAGCTTCTTCATGGATGGAAACTCCTAAAGCGTCGGGTTGACGCGATGATCTGCGTAGGAGGGGATGAGGATGTCTTTGCCGATGTAGACCCGCGCTCTCGAACCTTCCTTGAGCGTGATGATCGGCAGCCGATTGAGGAAGTGATTGAGTACCTGTTCGCCCTCCTGGCTGGTTTGCGAGGAGATGCCGTTGCGGATCTGGCTATCGGTTGTTAGAACGCTCCCGTTGTTGCCGATCTGCGCGAGTCCTCCCAGGCCCCCGATTGCGGCGGCAGCGGCAAACGCTTGCAGATAGCCATGGTCTACCTTGGTGGCAAGGCCGGTGGTCCCGATTTGATCGAGGCCAGCGTACTTGTCGATGTCGATGGAGAAGCCATCTGGGCAGACGGCACGGTGAAACACTACCGCGAGCTTGTGCTGCTGCTGATTCCCTACTGCTGTGACGGAGCCGATAAGCCGGGTCCCCTGAGGCAGGAGCAGGTTTTGCCGGTCGTGCGAGTAGTAGTCCGTGGTGAGCATGAGCAGGACCGGGCCTGCCATGCCGCCGTCTACGTGGTTGGTAACAACTCCCTCAAGAACGGTGCCCTCGAAGACGCGGTACAGCTTGCCTCCGTACTCATCGAAGTTGTACGCGGCCATCGCGTTCGTTTCCTTCTTTTCGCTTGGCCTGGAACCTTCCGGCACAGCCGGCGGCTCGCCGCCGCCGATGATCTGATTTGCTATGACGGTTGGCCCGGTGGAGGTCGGTACCTGGCTCGTCGGGATCTGGCCTGCCGATGTAGCCTCGTGGGTCTGGAAGTCAACAGCTACGGTGTCGCTGTTGAGGGCATCCACTCGGTGCTTCTCACGGTCTGCCGCCTTCTGTTTCGCCTGGGCGTGCGCCTCTGACTGGCCAGATGTCTGCCTGGGAGCATTTGCGCTTGTGCCGTAGATCGCGGCGCTCTGGGCCGGGGTCATGGGCGCTGTGCCGTCCGCTTCAGGCGGTGGGATAGGCTGTCCCATAGCCTGTTCTTGCGCCCGCATGCCCTGTTCCTGCGCGTTCATTGCTGCCATGGCCTGTTGAAGCTGGGCGTGCTCGGCGTCACTCTTCTGGAGCAATGCCTGCTGCTTCTGGAAGTTGCTTACCTGCTGCGTGTCGGCGGTAGACGGGCGAGCGGGCAGAGTGCTCTTAACAGCTTCCTGCTTGTGGCCGCTGCCGGTGATTACGTTGTAGGCAGTGGAAACCCCAATCAGGGCGACTGCTCCGGTCAAGGCAAGAACGATGGGCAAGGTCTTGCCGATAGGCGGCTTTGTGGATGGTGCTACCGGGACGGTTCCCATTAGTTGTTCTCCTGGCGGTGAAACTCAACCTTGGACTTGCCGATGGCGACGTAACCGTTCTGCAGGAGCTTGGGAACGGTGTAGAGGCCGTTTTCGAACTGGAAGTTGATGAGCGAGCCTTTCTTGTCCTTCAGCTCGTAGACCACCGGGGGCTCTTCAAACTTGCCCTGGATGTAGGTGAACTTTCCGTCATCCCAGATTTGCCGCACACCCAAAGCCTTCGCCTTCGGCTGGTCCCAGCTGTAATCGAAATGCAGGTTGCTGGGGTAGGTGCTCTGATACTTCTCCTGAGCGATTTCGGCCGTCTTTTTGTCGGCTGCTGCTGCGGCCTTCGCTTGGGCGACTTCCCTTTCGAGCCGGTCTTCCTTCTCCTTCACCTCTGCCGCTGGGAGGAATACCGGAGCATCGGCCATCTTCTTCTGGGCGTCCTGGTCGGTCTGCACCAGGAACACGGTGGCATCGAAGCCTCCGGCCTGGTCTGCCGACACCTCTTTCAGCTCAAGGGTGTAGTCGTTGCCGTGATCGGAGATGATGTGGACGTTGGTGCTGCTCTTCGCCGCCGCTGCCTTGGGTTTCACGCTCACGAAGCGGCTGGCGACGTGACCGGCATTGAAAATCCAGTCGTCGGTGTTTCCGCCGAAGATCGTGGCGACCTTCTCCTCCGCTGGAAGCTCAAGGAGCGTCGATTCATTGAGAGGGTCCGAATCACCGGCGCGTTCTTTGGCGCTCACCTGCACAGCCTCCATGCCCAACAGAAGGCTCCAGATGAGGTAGAGACGCGACGCTCCGGTGATTCGGACCCTTCTCAATGAATCGACGCTCCTTGAGCTTCCAGCGGAGGAGAAGGTCGCCACGATCTTCGGCGGAAACACCGACGACTGGATTTTCAATGCCGGTCACGTCGCCAGCCGCTTCGTGAGCGTGAAACCCAAGGCAGCGGCGGCGAAGAGCAGCACCAACGTCCACATCATCTCCGATCACGGCAACGACTACACCCTTGAGCTGAAAGAGGTGTCGGCAGACCAGGCCGGAGGCTTCGATGCCACCGTGTTCCTGGTGCAGACCGACCAGGACGCCCAGAAGAAGATGGCCGATGCTCCGGTATTCCTCCCAGCGGCAGAGGTGAAGGAGAAGGAAGACCGGCTCGAAAGGGAAGTCGCCCAAGCGAAGGCCGCAGCAGCAGCCGACAAAAAGACGGCCGAAATCGCTCAGGAGAAGTATCAGAGCACCTACCCCAGCAACCTGCATTTCGATTACAGCTGGGACCAGCCGAAGGCGAAGGCTTTGGGTGTGCGGCAAATCTGGGATGACGGAAAGTTCACCTACATCCAGGGCAAGTTTGAAGAGCCCCCGGTGGTCTACGAGCTGAAGGACAAGAAAGGCTCGCTCATCAACTTCCAGTTCGAAAACGGCCTCTACACCGTTCCCAAGCTCCTGCAGAACGGTTACGTCGCCATCGGCAAGTCCAAGGTTGAGTTTCACCGCCAGGAGAACAACTAATGGGAACCGTCCCGGTAGCACCATCCACAAAGCCGCCTATCGGCAAGACCTTGCCCATCGTTCTTGCCTTGACCGGAGCAGTCGCCCTGATTGGGGTTTCCACTGCCTACAACGTAATCACCGGCAGCGGCCACAAGCAGGAAGCTGTTAAGAGCACTCTGCCCGCTCGCCCGTCTACCGCCGACACGCAGCAGGTAAGCAACTTCCAGAAGCAGCAGGCATTGCTCCAGAAGAGTGACGCCGAGCACGCCCAGCTTCAACAGGCCATGGCAGCAATGAACGCGCAGGAACAGGGCATGCGGGCGCAAGAACAGGCTATGGGACAGCCTATCCCACCGCCTGAAGCGGACGGCACAGCGCCCATGACCCCGGCCCAGAGCGCCGCGATCTACGGCACAAGCGCAAATGCTCCCAGGCAGACATCTGGCCAGTCAGAGGCGCACGCCCAGGCGAAACAGAAGGCGGCAGACCGTGAGAAGCACCGAGTGGATGCCCTCAACAGCGACACCGTAGCTGTTGACTTCCAGACCCACGAGGCTACATCGGCAGGCCAGATCCCGACGAGCCAGGTACCGACCTCCACCGGGCCAACCGTCATAGCAAATCAGATCATCGGCGGCGGCGAGCCGCCGGCTGTGCCGGAAGGTTCCAGGCCAAGCGAAAAGAAGGAAACGAACGCGATGGCCGCGTACAACTTCGATGAGTACGGAGGCAAGCTGTACCGCGTCTTCGAGGGCACCGTTCTTGAGGGAGTTGTTACCAACCACGTAGACGGCGGCATGGCAGGCCCGGTCCTGCTCATGCTCACCACGGACTACTACTCGCACGACCGGCAAAACCTGCTCCTGCCTCAGGGGACCCGGCTTATCGGCTCCGTCACAGCAGTAGGGAATCAGCAGCAGCACAAGCTCGCGGTAGTGTTTCACCGTGCCGTCTGCCCAGATGGCTTCTCCATCGACATCGACAAGTACGCTGGCCTCGATCAAATCGGGACCACCGGCCTTGCCACCAAGGTAGACCATGGCTATCTGCAAGCGTTTGCCGCTGCCGCCGCAATCGGGGGCCTGGGAGGACTCGCGCAGATCGGCAACAACGGGAGCGTTCTAACAACCGATAGCCAGATCCGCAACGGCATCTCCTCGCAAACCAGCCAGGAGGGCGAACAGGTACTCAATCACTTCCTCAATCGGCTGCCGATCATCACGCTCAAGGAAGGTTCGAGAGCGCGGGTCTACATCGGCAAAGACATCCTCATCCCTCCTACGCAGATCATCGCGTCAACCCGACGCTTTAGGAGTTTCCATCCATGAAGAAGCTCACCGCAGCCCGCAGTCTCACTCTCGTTAGCGGAATCGCCGCGTTCGCAATGGCGGTCCCAGCTCACGCGCAGTTCGGCGGCATCACCTTTGATCCAACCCAATCGGCTCACGCCATTCAGCAGATCGTCAATGAAGAGAAGGGACTTGCGATCCAGGCCCAGGAGGTTGCAGCAGGTTCGCAGACGAACCTTACGCTCCTCCAGCAGCTCGACAACGACTACAAAATGGCCACAACCGCGCTGAATATCTATCAGCAATCGGTCACCACCTACAACACCATCGTCAACAACCTGAAGTATTTCAATTCCAAGCAGATTTGGAGTACGGCAGAGAACGCCCTACTGCACAGCAGTGTGCAGAATACCTACGGGGAAACGGCTGGTCTTCAATCTCAATTGAACGGCCAATCTCAGAACTCAAGCCTTGTCTGGAAGATCATGAATCTCGCGATCTCTGGTACATCTTCGAGCTTCTGGAGCGGGGAAATCGTTGGACAAAGCCAGCGGCTTTCTACCCTCGCCCACATCGAGGCAATGGATGCTGCATCAAGCCAATGCCTCGCAGCAAGCGGAGCATACCAAGCCAGCAGAACGGCCAATTTAGCAGCTAATACCGCCCTCAACACGTCGGTCTACGACACAAGCGACGCGACCAACAGCGAGGTCGAACAGCTCAATTTGTTGAACGTCTCCAACTCCCAACGTGCGGAAGAAGAGCACGCGCAGGGGCAAATCCACGCGTGCATGGCGGCACAGGCAGCGGTCGCCAACATGGAGAAGCGCAACGTCGCTTCGATGACGATCAACGACGCGGACTTCAAGTACACCCAGCAGGCGAACAATCCCACGTATCTGGGGAATGGATCGACCACCTGGACCACCTATTACTGAGCCAGATGCGGTACTGGGGCTGGCGCTGGACCTCTCAGCGCCTAGCCTTTCAACCCGAAACAACAAGTTCCACATTTCAAGCGTGAGAGTGACCCTATGAACCCACACCCGGAGCGGTCGATTGGCTCTCCCAGTTCACCCAGGATTTGACGAACCTCACGACGCAGAACGGTGGAGCCCTGTCGAACTTCGGGATGATCCTACTCACCTTCATTGCGACCATGATCCTTATTGGCATCGCTGTACGGATGTCGTCATGGTCGGTGCATCTCGGAGGGCATCGCACCGTCAGTTTGGATGAGCTGCGCACCTTCCTATTCAGATTCCTTTTCTGCCTCGTGGTGGAACACTACTGGGTCAACAATCTCCCAGGTGCGAGCTTCGGCTTCAATCGCATGTTCTCCTACATTGCCGCTGCTATTTCACAGATCCTTGACCAAGCACAGTTGAACCAGTTGACGGCACTGCTGGCGGATGCGGGCCACAACACGCCCATGCCCACAATCCTCGCCCCGATGGAGACCATTTGCTACTACTACGTCGAAGGTCTGCTCGGGCTCGCTTCGGGCATCATCTTCCTCATCAATTGCAGTGGATTCATCTTCTATGCCGTGGCCGCTTTGTTCGGCCCACTGATGGTTCCCCTGTACTTGACTGAGACATTCCGTGGTAAGTTCCTGCACTTCGTTGAGGTGCTTTTGTCCCTCGCGATGATTCGCGCCGTTGCAGCTGCCTTTATCTACGTCTGGTCTCAATTCCTCATGGGCTTTATGACGCAGACCTTCCACGGTGATTACAGCGTTGCCATGTGGCTCGCGAATCTCATTCCGTTCACTACGATCTTCGTTGCTTTCATCCTCAATATGTTCCTTATCCCAAGCGTCACGCAGATGATTTTCGGCGGTGGAGCTGGACTGGCTGGGAGGGCTGGGGAGATGGCTAATAGGGCGGCCACAGCCGCAGCATTAGGTCTTTAGGAGTCGCCATGCTGTTTCTCATCGTGCTCTACCGACGCGCCCCCTGGCCAGTCCGCATGTTGACGCTGGCCGTGCTCTTCATCGTCTTTGTTTCCACCATTGTTCGAGTACACAAAGCCGTTCACGCAATTCAGGAAAGGAATACGAATGTCCACACACGTCGCAATCCCCGGTAGCACGCTCACGGCGAGGCAGCACGTCGAGGCCGACAAGATTGGGAATCAGGTTTATTCCGCGCAGTATAGCGAGCGCAGTATGGCAAAGATTGCGATCAGCGCACTCGCAGGTATCTCTCTGTTGTTGTGCGGCGGTTTGGTCGCTGTCTCGCACCGTCCGGTCGTCAACCGCTACATCCGCATTGATGAGGCGGGCAGGGCACAGGCGATCCAGTACACCGACCTGAACTACAGCCACGCGAAGGTGAAATCCG
>NZ_QWEV01000003.1 GCF_003858395.1 Acidipila sp. EB88
CCCTCTCGCACAACAATCGTGACGCGGATATTCAGGTGAACGCCATTCCCAGGCAGGACACGTTCGATGTGGCTGCCTATGCCACCAAGAACTCCGAGTATGCAGACCGGCCCGCCCGAAAGGGGTTCATTACTCGCTGGTCCGAGGCGCTCGATGATCCCGACCGTTTCCTCACGGAGATCCAGGCCCTGAAGAGCAAACGGCGATACTTCGGCACCTTGGCACGGCCTCGGAATTTCGTGAACCGCCAGGGCTGGACTGCTCCTTGGGACAGGGCGGAAGTGAACTAGTCTACAGATCCAAGGAATATCGGCCCTGTTCAGGGAAATGGTACTGAGATCCGTACAGTTGCTTCATCCCGAGTCCGGAGAATGCCACCATGTCCGATCCAGCCTTGATTCAGCACATCGTTGACGCTCACCCTGTTTGCGGACTCGTGGCCCTAGCACTCTGCCTGCTGTACCGCTACCAGGTGAAGCGACTCGGCACCCTTGGCAGAAGGGACTAGGAGCATGTTGCCGAAAATGCCGTTTTGCGGGCCTTTGAGAAATGGGTGCAGCTAGAAAGACGACAACGAAACGCTTGATCTAGGGAACAAATCCCTCGAATCTCACATGAACTCCATAGACGGAATCTAGCTTGTTTGAGGCATCACTGAGCTTCCGGCCACACTTGTCACAGAGGACGACGAGAGTCTTGTCGTCTGACCAGCGCAGGATCAAAGGCTTAGTCTTAGCCAGTTCTAAAACATCTTCGGGCCAGTGACCGTTTACCCACTCCAACTTCTTGTTGTAGTCAAGAGGCAGAGGCTCTATGCGAACCGTGGTTGAATCAGAGATTGGGGTATCGGGAAGTGTGTAGTAAAACTGCTCAGCCCTGAGGTTTCCGCCAGGATTGTCTTGATAGTTTTCTTGCAGTTCATGGGGCACAGAGGGAAACTTTGCATACGTTACCGCTACGTTACCCACTCGATCTCTCTTCTTGCTGGCCCATGCCAACGGCGCACCACACCCATCGCACAAGATTTGCAAGCGGGTGTTATCGAGCCAAGTGGCCCTCACAGGCCAAGCACCAGAGATCTCGAAAGCTATCTGATCCGTTCTGATTCGTTCTCCTGGCTTCTTGTTGAGGGGTGCCGGTCCCTTGGTGAGATAAACGAAGATCCATGGATTCGTCAGGGCCGCTTTGGTGCCTTCGCGAAGTACCGTCACGCGAGAGCTACCATCCTGGCTGATCGTTGAAGAATCGATAGATTCCATTTTGGAAGTGGGTGTGTACCGGCACCCGTTGGCGAAAAGCAGGGAAAGACTGACGAGATTTATCAGCTTTTTCCTGAGCTGTTCCCGGCCCTCTTGCGGCTTTGATCCCATCCTCAAATACTAATAGGGGCTTAGAAGAACCACCCTTCCGCAAAGTCGTGTTCCCGGAAACAATGGCTGCCTGCCCGCACAAACCCTCCCGGGGGTACCCAGAAAAGCCAGCCCGAAGCCATCATGGGACCGACGCAGTAGCCAAATCCCTGTTCCTGCATATTTTCAAAAATGAAAACCGGCCGAAAACGGGTTAGCGCCAGCCGTGGAGCGCCTTTGCGTGGTCTGGGCACTCAATCTGTTCTGGGTGTGAAGGGGCGTCCTCTCGGCGACCACCCGGGTTCCCGAGGTACTCAGGGGCGGCCAGGTTGGGGATAAGATCGTTGCGCCAGAACTAGACTTGGTAGGGGCTGAAAGCTATCGTAGCGAGGCGAAAGATCACAAATGATTGATCATCCACTGGCGAACTTGTTAAAGAAGGGCACTCTAGCCAGCTTCGACTTCGCAATCACGGAACATGGTTTCACCGCCAACGGCAGAGACTACAGGTTCCTCATTCAAGACACTATGTGCATCGAGCCGGGGACGTATGAGCTGACGTTCACGCACGTAGTGCATTTAATGTACGAGACGCGTATCGATGAAACATCCTGGCGCTCAGGATGGGGAGATGAGTTTGCAACCACCGCCGCGTATAAGGCTGCCGGCGAGCCGGATGGGTACCGATTCGACATTGACTGGTTTCTTGCATACCCCGGCATCGAGACGATCGTTGCAAGCCCTCAAGCTGCCGAATGGTCAAGGCGCTTACAACGCCCGATGTACTCGGCCAGCGTCGAAACAGATCGTTTTTGGATCTCCATGGTGTTCAGCGGTGTGCATCACCGGAAAACGTCAGACGAAACTGGATTGATGAACCAAGTCGTCATTCGCAGACCGTAGTCCAAAACGAGTTAACGCGCCTCAGCTGATCTCTAGAAAGTTCCCATCCTCGGCAGCCGCCCGGGTTCCCGAGGTACTCAGGGGCGGCCAGGTTGACGCTGGCTACAGGATGCTCGCCCTCGCACTCTGCCTGCTGTACCGCTACCAGGTGAAGCGACTCGGCACCCTTGGCAGAAGGGACTAGGAGCATGTTGCCGAAGACGCCGTTTGTGAGGATCTTCGCCTCTAATTGTGTTCCTTAGGTGTCCGCGCATATTCTGATCGGCATGCACGGAATTAGAGGTGGCGCTGTTCTGTTCGTTGCGATGATGGCCCTGGGCACTGGCAACGATCCATACTCTGCGCTTACTCCGGCTCAGCGAATTATCGTCCAACCGGTCATCGAGCGATATGTGAGGGATCAACTCAAGCAAGATTGGGGCGACCTCTGGGAGATCCAAGATCAAACCGCCGACTTCAAGAACGAACTGCTCTCGGGACAGCGAGATGCTCCCAATCTGACGAAACAGCAATTTGTGGCAGCAATGCGCGAGACCATAGGTTCCGGCTATCCTCGGTTGCGTTCATTCGACCTGCGGGAGGTGAAGCCAGAGAACGGGAATTTCGTGATGATCGGCTGCGCCCTGGCCACGAGGGAAGCGTGGAAGCAACAGAGCTTCACGATTGCGGGGATCAGGATTGTGGACGGTAGCGCGCTGGTAGACCTATTCAGCATCACGGCCGATTCGTGTAAGTAGGCCGGACCTCCCGCCGTTGATCCTTGAAAGTCAGGGTTCCCGGAAACAATGGCTGCCTGCCCGCACAAACCCTCCCGGGGGTACCCAGAAAAGCCAGCCCTGCGCAATCCGTGGACCGACGCATTCGCCAAACTTCCATCCCTGCATATTTTCAAAAATGAAAACCAGCCGGAAACCGCGTTAGCGCCAGTTATAGAGCGCCTTTGCGTGCTCTGGACGCTCAACCTGTTTTGGCTGTAAACGTGGCGTCCAAACGGCTCATCCGGGTTCCCCGAGGTATTCAGGGGCGGCTAGATAGGGGATAGTGGCTGTCGCGAACTTGACCAAACTGCCTGATCAGGAACATGGCTGTGTGCGCTGGTGTCTACCTGAAAGAAGCTCCGCATGCACGGATCCGGCTTGGAAGACGAAGGAGTGCCCGTATTCATGAGAAGAACTGCACGAGTGGCCCTGTCTTGCGTATCGCTGCTTGGGATCATGCTGCCAGGTATGGCATTCGCGCCGCCCCCTGCTGTGCAGGCATCTCTTTCGCGCAATGGGCGCTTTATGATCATTGCAGACCCTGTGTATGTGAATGCTTCAGCAAGCCCGATGCGAATGCGCAGCACCACGTTCCGCATTCTTTCATCGCTTCGCAGCAACCCTGATCAAGGATGGGCACCCAATAATCAGACAAGTTTTTGGTCGAACACTATGACGTTGGCTCCTGCCGCAGGAGATGATGCGCGGGGAAGATGGCCTTTGATCTCGGAGAATGGGCAGTATGTAGCTTTGGTGCGAGTGGGAGACTGGCAGGACGGGGGGACGATACTGCTAAGCGTGTACCGCATGTGGCCGACAGTTTCGCATATTGCTGTGTACAAGGTGGCGGATCTAATGACGCAAGAGGAAAGGACCGCCGACCATCCGCCTCGAAGTTACGAACACTCGTGGTGGTGGCTGAAAGGTGGAGAGTTGGCGTTCTCTGAAGATTCCTCTGAGTTGATCTGCCGCCATCGCTCTGGCCGAACAGTGCAGATACAGCTTTCAGATGGGCGCATTGTTGGGCGAGCCAAGTAGACCTGGCTGCTCCACAGCTTTGACTAGGTCTGCCCCTGAAGAGTCTCAACCCGGCAACCACCCGGGTTCCCAAGGTACTCAGGGGCATTCGAACAGCCTTGTTCCGATCCCGGCGGCATTTTTACGCACTCCATAAAAGGGCCGCTTGGGTGCCTGGCATGCAGGCCGAGGAGCGAAACTCATGCTCACAGGCGCATTGAAGGCGCACCTGTTCGTCTCCTTGCGCCTCAAATCGCACGCTAGTGCCCCTCTGTGCCCGTCTGCATCCTTGGGCATGCTGATGCTTGACCGCAGCCGCAAGCGCCCCTTGGAGAGCCTCTAATCGCCACAAAGGAACATCTGGCTGCATTGCGGCTCTGGTGCGTTCAAGCTGGGGGTATGGGTGCCGAGAAGTTGAGCGGTTCGCGACCTTGAGGACCGACGGTCTCCAACACATACAGCCCCGCGATAAAAGAAGCCCGCAGCCATTTGCTAGTGCGGTTTGCAAGTGATGAAAGCAAAAGGTTTAGGTTTTAAACCTGAATACCTTAATACCTAGGTACCTAAAATCTTGGGTATAAAAAACACTTGAGTTTCAGTATGGTGAATGGCACGGAGGCCGAATGATCCTTACGGTCCTATCGAACAAGGGTGGTTCAGGCAAGAGCACAAGCGCCGTGCACCTGGCCGCCTATTTCCAAATGTTGGCGCCCACCCTGCTCCTTGACGGGGACCAGACGCGGAACGCTCTAGCTTGGTCACAACGTGGACCCGGCTTGCCGTTCAAGGTGGCCCCGATTGATCAAGCTGCCATGCTCGCACGGTCGCACACTCATGTAGTCATCGACACCGGTCAGCGTCTTGGTGCAGAGGATCTCAAGGCTGCCGCCGATGGATGCGATTGGCTGGTGATTCCTGCCGTACCATCTGCGCTCGATGTCGACTCTACAGGGCAGACGGTTAGGGCACTACAAGAGCTTGGGCACACTCGGTTCTGCGTCCTGCTAACCAAGGTGGCAGCCGACTCCACCCACGAGGTAAACGAACTCAGGGCACTTCTGAGCAGCATGAAAGTCCGCACAGTGAAAGCGTCCATCCCCCGCTTCAAAGCCTTTGAGCGCGCCGCTGGTGCAGGCCAGCTCGTGCAAGATATGGCCGACCGCAATGGAGTACGGGGATGGGCAGCGTACCAGGAAGCAGGAAAGGAGATCCAAAAATGGGCACGGCAAAAGTAAAGACCAGCGGGTTTGCGTCGGCTCTACAAGGCATAAGACAGAACAGCAACGGGTCACCAGCGACACCAGCAAAAGGAGAGAGGACCGCCAAGAGCACCGATCCCGCATACAAGGGCACCAAGGTGTTCCTGCACTCTGAGACCCGCAAGCTGGCATGGCGCAAGTGGGAGGATGAGCACCCGGAAACCCCAGATCTCTCAGACATGCTGCAAGCCCTCATGCTTGAGTATCTTGAACCACCTAAGCATAAAAACACCTAGGAACCTGAGAGCAGCAGATGGCAGAACTGAAAAAAGCAGCTGACATCTTGCCCGGCTTGCTTCCCAAACGAAGACGGGCACCCGGAGAATTATCCAAGCAGAAGCTTGCGGACATTGCTGCCCGAGAAAGCTTTGAGCAGCAGGAGTACGGCACAGAAAGCCTTGCCTACATGCCTAGCCAGCTCATCCAGTGCTGTTTCCCGCACGATGACCCCGGAGATGTGCCCGAGTGGTCCCGGTCCACGCCTTGGCTCACCATGAGCCTGCAACCGGGCCGGAAGACAGACAGGAAGACAGGACAGAGGGTGAGCATCGGCTATCCCTTTGGAACTGTCCCGCGCCTGCTCATGTTCTACGTGATGACACAGATCGAGCACCAAAAGAACCAGCTGAACCAGACCGCCTTGGAAAAGCGCACCGTGAGCTTAGGGGCAAGTCTGGGGCAGTTCATGAGGGCCATCAACCTGAATCCCGAGAATGGTAGCGGTAAGCGCAGTGACAAGCGACGGGTTAAGGAACAAGTGGAACGATTTGCCCGGGTCCGCGTGTCCTTTGAGCAGGAGCACCAGAAAGACGATGGATACGCCTACATCGATATGCAGGTATCAGAGTCTGGTGAGTTCTGGTGGACCTCGAAGGACACGGAGCAGACCGGACTGTTCGAGAGCC
This sequence comes from Acidipila sp. EB88, assembly GCF_003858395.1. Lineage (GTDB taxonomy): Bacteria > Acidobacteriota > Terriglobia > Terriglobales > Acidobacteriaceae > EB88. The sequence goes on from NZ_QWEV01000003.1 coordinate 6,192, forward strand.
ATATCACCCTATCCGAGTCGTTCTACCGCAAGGTGCTCAGTAGCCTAGTCCCGTTGGATATGGCTGCCCTGAAAGCACTCAAGAACTCTGCTCTGCACCTCGACTTGTACGCTTGGTGCCTGTATCGGTCACACACGTTAACCAAGGGTGGCAAGGGGCCGTTAACCGTGGAGTGGCCATCGTTCATGGCGCAGTCCGGGGCAGAGTACAAGCGCGTTCGTAAGTTTAGAGAGAAAGTCATCGAAGCACTCCCATCCGTTCGGCCCTACCTCAAACACATCCGAGTGGTCACAGATGAGAAAGGCATCACCATCCACCCCACTAGGAAAGCCCTGATTCCAGCCCGCTTATGATCCACAAAACTCCTGTGAATTACCCCCTTACAGGGGGATGATTTGGGGGCGCATACGGGGATGATTTGGGGGCGCGAGAAGGTGAAATACGGGGATGATTTGGGGGCGCATACTTCTTATAGATAAAGAACTCTTGTAGTTCTGTCTTGTAGCGATGAGTTTGGAAATGTGGAACACAGCAGCAAGCCACCAGCTAACCCGTTCGCAAGCGCGCACAGGCGTAAACAAAGTCAAAACCTACCTGGGGATGGGCTAGTCAACCCCAAAACCAGGCCAGACGCAGGCCGTAATCAAAGAGAACTGGGCACAGGAGGGCCGTCTACACCATGAATGGTGGATTGGCCCATCACGAAACGGAAAGTCGCTTAGAACGCCCTGGAGGCCGTTTCCCGTATGGCAGCTTGGAACTCCTGGTTACGGAAAATGGGGTCGCCCTTGCCTCCGGTGCTCCCGTTCCAATCTGGCCTGCACTCACGCTGAGGCAGAGTAGCTAGCGCCCCTTATGCCTTTGCCATCTAGACGTTGTTGTAGATCGTCTGCCGGGTCACGCCGAACTCCCGGGCCAACCGAGCTATCGGCAATCCCATCTCCACCTTGGCCTTGAGCTGCTCCACCTGTTCGGCCGTAAGCTTCTTCTGCCCGCCCCGGTACTTGCCGGCCGCCTTGGCCACCGTGATGCCTTCCCGCTGACGCTCAAGGATCATCGACCGCTCGAACTCTGCCACAGCTCCCAGAAGGTTCAGGAGCAGGTTAGCCATCGGGGAGTCGTCGCCGGTGAACGTCAGGCTCTCCTTGAGAAACCGTACCTCGACACCCTTGGTGTTCAGCTCGGAAACGATCTTGCGAAGGTCGGCCACATTCCTGGCCAGCCGATCCATGCTGTGGATCAGCACCGTGTCACCCTTGCGAACGTGAGCTATCAGGCGAGCCAGCTCCGGGCGCTTGGTGTCCTTGCCGCTCGCTTTGTCTTCAAACACCATGTCACAGCTCTGCCCGTCCAACTGGCGCATGGTGTTCTGGTCCGTGCTGCTCACCCGCTTGTAGCCAACCGTCTGTCCGTTCATGCTCGCCCCCCTTGCTAAAACGTCTAAACACAATCTAAGACGTTCATGCAAGAGTGTCAAATGAATCATAAAATGATCCAGTTTTTACATATTCAGGGATCGTTTTCGCTGGGTGAGCAGGGTATACCCGGATTGGACAGCAGCAGATCGCCCTACTCTTCCCACCAAGGCGGCTCAAACCACCCCGGCTTGAGGCGGTACGCTGCCTCGGCCAGGTGCTCAGCGATGTACAGGGAGTCATGCAGGGCACAGATCATCCGGGGCGTTCCAGCTCCAGCAAAGTCCCTGCCCTCGAACCGAGCGGTTCTGACAGCAGCTACCAGGCTTGCCATTTGCAACAAGGTCGAAAGCGGGACGCGGGGAGCAGGCATGAAGCTCAGGCTAGCTTAAAAGCGAAATAAAAGCGAAAGCATGGTGGGGTCACCCTGCCAGGCTCAGCCATGGAGCGGGTGCTCAGAAAATATGCGGTGCCCTGAAATGGGCCGCCTTGGTTCGGTCCACCCCGTACCGCCAGGTTTGGCTGCCAAGCGTTCCGTTCAGTCCCCATGCACATATGCAATGGGTTCGGGGCCGGGGCACAGAACCTTCCCGGTAGCCTTGTTAGGAATCAACAGAAAACAACAGAAAACAACAGAAAATGACAGAAAGTGGTTGCTATGCGGTGCAGTAACGCGCTATCGTTACTCAGGCAACGTGTGTTTGTTTGACTGTATATTGTAGATACATGGATCGCCTTCGGCCCACCCCTCAGGACCTTGAGCAGGAAGAAAAGCAAGAGCGTGCGGATTATTGGGAAACCCATAGCCTCCCGGCAATGACCACAATCCAGGAGCGCACGGCTGGCTTGATGCGTACCACTGGTCGGATCCCGTTAGCCGACAGGATGGATCTGTGTGGCAGGCGTAAGGGACCTTATGCTCCCACTCGTTCCCTGTGTGCCAGCATGTTCTGTCCATTCTGTGTCTCGTTCACTGCTTTCAAACAGAAACAGTGGCTGCATAGAAGAGTGCTTTCCCGGGCACCCCAAAAGCTTTCCTGGGTGCACATCACTGCCACCATCCATGACTGCCTGCCTGCAGAACTCCGGCAGAATGCTCAGGCTGCAATCACTGGAACCGAACGGCTGATGAAGCACCCAGAGGTCAAACCTCTACTCCGGGGCCATTTTGCGTCCTTCGAGTACAGCGTGCCTGCTCAGAATCCAACCCACACCTCCTGCCACACCCATACGCTCGCCGCCTTTGCACAGAAGACGGGCACAAAGCTCCCTTCGGCTGAACAGTGGTCCTCGTGGTGGCTGACCCTCTCGCACAACAATCGTGACCGGGATATTCAGGTGAACGCCATTCCCAGGCAGGACACGTTCGATGTGGCTGCCTATGCCACCAAGAACTCCGAGTATGCAGACCGGCCCGCCCGAAAGGGGTTCATTACTCGCTGGTCCGAGGCGCTCGATGATCCCGACCGTTTCCTCACGGAGATCCAGGCCCTGAAGAGCAAACGGCGATACTTCGGCACCTTGGCACGGCCTCGGAATTTCGTGAACCGCCAGGGCTGGACTGCTCCTTGGGACAGGGCGGAAGTGAACTAGTCTACAGATCCAAGGAATATCGGCCCTGTTCAGGGAAATGGTACTGAGATCCGTACAGTTGCTTCATCCCGAGTCCGGAGAATGCCACCATGTCCGATCCAGCCTTGATTCAGCACATCGTTGACGCTCACCCTGTTTGCGGACTCGTGGCCCTAGCACTCTGCCTGCTGTACCGCTACCAGGTGAAGCGACTCGGCACCCTTGGCAGAAGGGACTAGGAGCATGTTGCCGAAAATGCCGTTTTGCGGGCCTTTGAGAAATGGGTGCAGCTAGAAAGACGACAACGAAACGCTTGATCTAGGGAACAAATCCCTCGAATCTCACATGAACTCCATAGACGGAATCTAGCTTGTTTGAGGCATCACTGAGCTTCCGGCCACACTTGTCACAGAGGACGACGAGAGTCTTGTCGTCTGACCAGCGCAGGATCAAAGGCTTAGTCTTAGCCAGTTCTAAAACATCTTCGGGCCAGTGACCGTTTACCCACTCCAACTTCTTGTTGTAGTCAAGAGGCAGAGGCTCTATGCGAACCGTGGTTGAATCAGAGATTGGGGTATCGGGAAGTGTGTAGTAAAACTGCTCAGCCCTGAGGTTTCCGCCAGGATTGTCTTGATAGTTTTCTTGCAGTTCATGGGGCACAGAGGGAAACTTTGCATACGTTACCGCTACGTTACCCACTCGATCTCTCTTCTTGCTGGCCCATGCCAACGGCGCACCACACCCATCGCACAAGATTTGCAAGCGGGTGTTATCGAGCCAAGTGGCCCTCACAGGCCAAGCACCAGAGATCTCGAAAGCTATCTGATCCGTTCTGATTCGTTCTCCTGGCTTCTTGTTGAGGGGTGCCGGTCCCTTGGTGAGATAAACGAAGATCCATGGATTCGTCAGGGCCGCTTTGGTGCCTTCGCGAAGTACCGTCACGCGAGAGCTACCATCCTGGCTGATCGTTGAAGAATCGATAGATTCCATTTTGGAAGTGGGTGTGTACCGGCACCCGTTGGCGAAAAGCAGGGAAAGACTGACGAGATTTATCAGCTTTTTCCTGAGCTGTTCCCGGCCCTCTTGCGGCTTTGATCCCATCCTCAAATACTAATAGGGGCTTAGAAGAACCACCCTTCCGCAAAGTCGTGTTCCCGGAAACAATGGCTGCCTGCCCGCACAAACCCTCCCGGGGGTACCCAGAAAAGCCAGCCCGAAGCCATCATGGGACCGACGCAGTAGCCAAATCCCTGTTCCTGCATATTTTCAAAAATGAAAACCGGCCGAAAACGGGTTAGCGCCAGCCGTGGAGCGCCTTTGCGTGGTCTGGGCACTCAATCTGTTCTGGGTGTGAAGGGGCGTCCTCTCGGCGACCACCCGGGTTCCCGAGGTACTCAGGGGCGGCCAGGTTGGGGATAAGATCGTTGCGCCAGAACTAGACTTGGTAGGGGCTGAAAGCTATCGTAGCGAGGCGAAAGATCACAAATGATTGATCATCCACTGGCGAACTTGTTAAAGAAGGGCACTCTAGCCAGCTTCGACTTCGCAATCACGGAACATGGTTTCACCGCCAACGGCAGAGACTACAGGTTCCTCATTCAAGACACTATGTGCATCGAGCCGGGGACGTATGAGCTGACGTTCACGCACGTAGTGCATTTAATGTACGAGACGCGTATCGATGAAACATCCTGGCGCTCAGGATGGGGAGATGAGTTTGCAACCACCGCCGCGTATAAGGCTGCCGGCGAGCCGGATGGGTACCGATTCGACATTGACTGGTTTCTTGCATACCCCGGCATCGAGACGATCGTTGCAAGCCCTCAAGCTGCCGAATGGTCAAGGCGCTTACAACGCCCGATGTACTCGGCCAGCGTCGAAACAGATCGTTTTTGGATCTCCATGGTGTTCAGCGGTGTGCATCACCGGAAAACGTCAGACGAAACTGGATTGATGAACCAAGTCGTCATTCGCAGACCGTAGTCCAAAACGAGTTAACGCGCCTCAGCTGATCTCTAGAAAGTTCCCATCCTCGGCAGCCGCCCGGGTTCCCGAGGTACTCAGGGGCGGCCAGGTTGACGCTGGCTACAGGATGCTCGCCCTCGCACTCTGCCTGCTGTACCGCTACCAGGTGAAGCGACTCGGCACCCTTGGCAGAAGGGACTAGGAGCATGTTGCCGAAGACGCCGTTTGTGAGGATCTTCGCCTCTAATTGTGTTCCTTAGGTGTCCGCGCATATTCTGATCGGCATGCACGGAATTAGAGGTGGCGCTGTTCTGTTCGTTGCGATGATGGCCCTGGGCACTGGCAACGATCCATACTCTGCGCTTACTCCGGCTCAGCGAATTATCGTCCAACCGGTCATCGAGCGATATGTGAGGGATCAACTCAAGCAAGATTGGGGCGACCTCTGGGAGATCCAAGATCAAACCGCCGACTTCAAGAACGAACTGCTCTCGGGACAGCGAGATGCTCCCAATCTGACGAAACAGCAATTTGTGGCAGCAATGCGCGAGACCATAGGTTCCGGCTATCCTCGGTTGCGTTCATTCGACCTGCGGGAGGTGAAGCCAGAGAACGGGAATTTCGTGATGATCGGCTGCGCCCTGGCCACGAGGGAAGCGTGGAAGCAACAGAGCTTCACGATTGCGGGGATCAGGATTGTGGACGGTAGCGCGCTGGTAGACCTATTCAGCATCACGGCCGATTCGTGTAAGTAGGCCGGACCTCCCGCCGTTGATCCTTGAAAGTCAGGGTTCCCGGAAACAATGGCTGCCTGCCCGCACAAACCCTCCCGGGGGTACCCAGAAAAGCCAGCCCTGCGCAATCCGTGGACCGACGCATTCGCCAAACTTCCATCCCTGCATATTTTCAAAAATGAAAACCAGCCGGAAACCGCGTTAGCGCCAGTTATAGAGCGCCTTTGCGTGCTCTGGACGCTCAACCTGTTTTGGCTGTAAACGTGGCGTCCAAACGGCTCATCCGGGTTCCCCGAGGTATTCAGGGGCGGCTAGATAGGGGATAGTGGCTGTCGCGAACTTGACCAAACTGCCTGATCAGGAACATGGCTGTGTGCGCTGGTGTCTACCTGAAAGAAGCTCCGCATGCACGGATCCGGCTTGGAAGACGAAGGAGTGCCCGTATTCATGAGAAGAACTGCACGAGTGGCCCTGTCTTGCGTATCGCTGCTTGGGATCATGCTGCCAGGTATGGCATTCGCGCCGCCCCCTGCTGTGCAGGCATCTCTTTCGCGCAATGGGCGCTTTATGATCATTGCAGACCCTGTGTATGTGAATGCTTCAGCAAGCCCGATGCGAATGCGCAGCACCACGTTCCGCATTCTTTCATCGCTTCGCAGCAACCCTGATCAAGGATGGGCACCCAATAATCAGACAAGTTTTTGGTCGAACACTATGACGTTGGCTCCTGCCGCAGGAGATGATGCGCGGGGAAGATGGCCTTTGATCTCGGAGAATGGGCAGTATGTAGCTTTGGTGCGAGTGGGAGACTGGCAGGACGGGGGGACGATACTGCTAAGCGTGTACCGCATGTGGCCGACAGTTTCGCATATTGCTGTGTACAAGGTGGCGGATCTAATGACGCAAGAGGAAAGGACCGCCGACCATCCGCCTCGAAGTTACGAACACTCGTGGTGGTGGCTGAAAGGTGGAGAGTTGGCGTTCTCTGAAGATTCCTCTGAGTTGATCTGCCGCCATCGCTCTGGCCGAACAGTGCAGATACAGCTTTCAGATGGGCGCATTGTTGGGCGAGCCAAGTAGACCTGGCTGCTCCACAGCTTTGACTAGGTCTGCCCCTGAAGAGTCTCAACCCGGCAACCACCCGGGTTCCCAAGGTACTCAGGGGCATTCGAACAGCCTTGTTCCGATCCCGGCGGCATTTTTACGCACTCCATAAAAGGGCCGCTTGGGTGCCTGGCATGCAGGCCGAGGAGCGAAACTCATGCTCACAGGCGCATTGAAGGCGCACCTGTTCGTCTCCTTGCGCCTCAAATCGCACGCTAGTGCCCCTCTGTGCCCGTCTGCATCCTTGGGCATGCTGATGCTTGACCGCAGCCGCAAGCGCCCCTTGGAGAGCCTCTAATCGCCACAAAGGAACATCTGGCTGCATTGCGGCTCTGGTGCGTTCAAGCTGGGGGTATGGGTGCCGAGAAGTTGAGCGGTTCGCGACCTTGAGGACCGACGGTCTCCAACACATACAGCCCCGCGATAAAAGAAGCCCGCAGCCATTTGCTAGTGCGGTTTGCAAGTGATGAAAGCAAAAGGTTTAGGTTTTAAACCTGAATACCTTAATACCTAGGTACCTAAAATCTTGGGTATAAAAAACACTTGAGTTTCAGTATGGTGAATGGCACGGAGGCCGAATGATCCTTACGGTCCTATCGAACAAGGGTGGTTCAGGCAAGAGCACAAGCGCCGTGCACCTGGCCGCCTATTTCCAAATGTTGGCGCCCACCCTGCTCCTTGACGGGGACCAGACGCGGAACGCTCTAGCTTGGTCACAACGTGGACCCGGCTTGCCGTTCAAGGTGGCCCCGATTGATCAAGCTGCCATGCTCGCACGGTCGCACACTCATGTAGTCATCGACACCGGTCAGCGTCTTGGTGCAGAGGATCTCAAGGCTGCCGCCGATGGATGCGATTGGCTGGTGATTCCTGCCGTACCATCTGCGCTCGATGTCGACTCTACAGGGCAGACGGTTAGGGCACTACAAGAGCTTGGGCACACTCGGTTCTGCGTCCTGCTAACCAAGGTGGCAGCCGACTCCACCCACGAGGTAAACGAACTCAGGGCACTTCTGAGCAGCATGAAAGTCCGCACAGTGAAAGCGTCCATCCCCCGCTTCAAAGCCTTTGAGCGCGCCGCTGGTGCAGGCCAGCTCGTGCAAGATATGGCCGACCGCAATGGAGTACGGGGATGGGCAGCGTACCAGGAAGCAGGAAAGGAGATCCAAAAATGGGCACGGCAAAAGTAAAGACCAGCGGGTTTGCGTCGGCTCTACAAGGCATAAGACAGAACAGCAACGGGTCACCAGCGACACCAGCAAAAGGAGAGAGGACCGCCAAGAGCACCGATCCCGCATACAAGGGCACCAAGGTGTTCCTGCACTCTGAGACCCGCAAGCTGGCATGGCGCAAGTGGGAGGATGAGCACCCGGAAACCCCAGATCTCTCAGACATGCTGCAAGCCCTCATGCTTGAGTATCTTGAACCACCTAAGCATAAAAACACCTAGGAACCTGAGAGCAGCAGATGGCAGAACTGAAAAAAGCAGCTGACATCTTGCCCGGCTTGCTTCCCAAACGAAGACGGGCACCCGGAGAATTATCCAAGCAGAAGCTTGCGGACATTGCTGCCCGAGAAAGCTTTGAGCAGCAGGAGTACGGCACAGAAAGCCTTGCCTACATGCCTAGCCAGCTCATCCAGTGCTGTTTCCCGCACGATGACCCCGGAGATGTGCCCGAGTGGTCCCGGTCCACGCCTTGGCTCACCATGAGCCTGCAACCGGGCCGGAAGACAGACAGGAAGACAGGACAGAGGGTGAGCATCGGCTATCCCTTTGGAACTGTCCCGCGCCTGCTCATGTTCTACGTGATGACACAGATCGAGCACCAAAAGAACCAGCTGAACCAGACCGCCTTGGAAAAGCGCACCGTGAGCTTAGGGGCAAGTCTGGGGCAGTTCATGAGGGCCATCAACCTGAATCCCGAGAATGGTAGCGGTAAGCGCAGTGACAAGCGACGGGTTAAGGAACAAGTGGAACGATTTGCCCGGGTCCGCGTGTCCTTTGAGCAGGAGCACCAGAAAGACGATGGATACGCCTACATCGATATGCAGGTATCAGAGTCTGGTGAGTTCTGGTGGACCTCGAAGGACACGGAGCAGACCGGACTGTTCGAGAGCCATATCACCCTATCCGAGTCGTTCTACCGCAAGGTGCTCAGTAGCCTAGTCCCGTTGGATATGGCTGCCCTGAAAGCACTCAAGAACTCTGCTCTGCACCTCGACTTGTACGCTTGGTGCCTGTATCGGTCACACACGTTAACCAAGGGTGGCAAGGGGCCGTTAACCGTGGAGTGGCCATCGTTCATGGCGCAGTCCGGGGCAGAGTACAAGCGCGTTCGTAAGTTTAGAGAGAAAGTCATCGAAGCACTCCCATCCGTTCGGCCCTACCTCAAACACATCCGAGTGGTCACAGATGAGAAAGGCATCACCATCCACCCCACTAGGAAAGCCCTGATTCCAGCCCGCTTATGATCCACAAAACTCCTGTGAATTACCCCCTTACAGGGGGATGATTTGGGGGCGCATACGGGGATGATTTGGGGGCGCGAGAAGGTGAAATACGGGGATGATTTGGGGGCGCATACTTCTTATAGATAAAGAACTCTTGTAGTTCTGTCTTGTAGCGATGAGTTTGGAAATGTGGAACACAGCAGCAAGCCACCAGCTAACCCGTTCGCAAGCGCGCACAGGCGTAAACAAAGTCAAAACCTACCTGGGGATGGGCTAGTCAACCCCAAAACCAGGCCAGACGCAGGCCGTAATCAAAGAGAACTGGGCACAGGAGGGCCGTCTACACCATGAATGGTGGATTGGCCCATCACGAAACGGAAAGTCGCTTAGAACGCCCTGGAGGCCGTTTCCCGTATGGCAGCTTGGAACTCCTGGTTACGGAAAATGGGGTCGCCCTTGCCTCCGGTGCTCCCGTTCCAATCTGGCCTGCACTCACGCTGAGGCAGAGTAGCTAGCGCCCCTTATGCCTTTGCCATCTAGACGTTGTTGTAGATCGTCTGCCGGGTCACGCCGAACTCCCGGGCCAACCGAGCTATCGGCAATCCCATCTCCACCTTGGCCTTGAGCTGCTCCACCTGTTCGGCCGTAAGCTTCTTCTGCCCGCCCCGGTACTTGCCGGCCGCCTTGGCCACCGTGATGCCTTCCCGCTGACGCTCAAGGATCATCGACCGCTCGAACTCTGCCACAGCTCCCAGAAGGTTCAGGAGCAGGTTAGCCATCGGGGAGTCGTCGCCGGTGAACGTCAGGCTCTCCTTGAGAAACCGTACCTCGACACCCTTGGTGTTCAGCTCGGAAACGATCTTGCGAAGGTCGGCCACATTCCTGGCCAGCCGATCCATGCTGTGGATCAGCACCGTGTCACCCTTGCGAACGTGAGCTATCAGGCGAGCCAGCTCCGGGCGCTTGGTGTCCTTGCCGCTCGCTTTGTCTTCAAACACCATGTCACAGCTCTGCCCGTCCAACTGGCGCATGGTGTTCTGGTCCGTGCTGCTCACCCGCTTGTAGCCAACCGTCTGTCCGTTCATGCTCGCCCCCCTTGCTAAAACGTCTAAACACAATCTAAGACGTTCATGCAAGAGTGTCAAATGAATCATAAAATGATCCAGTTTTTACATATTCAGGGATCGTTTTCGCTGGGTGAGCAGGGTATACCCGGATTGGACAGCAGCAGATCGCCCTACTCTTCCCACCAAGGCGGCTCAAACCACCCCGGCTTGAGGCGGTACGCTGCCTCGGCCAGGTGCTCAGCGATGTACAGGGAGTCATGCAGGGCACAGATCATCCGGGGCGTTCCAGCTCCAGCAAAGTCCCTGCCCTCGAACCGAGCGGTTCTGACAGCAGCTACCAGGCTTGCCATTTGCAACAAGGTCGAAAGCGGGACGCGGGGAGCAGGCATGAAGCTCAGGCTAGCTTAAAAGCGAAATAAAAGCGAAAGCATGGTGGGGTCACCCTGCCAGGCTCAGCCATGGAGCGGGTGCTCAGAAAATATGCGGTGCCCTGAAATGGGCCGCCTTGGTTCGGTCCACCCCGTACCGCCAGGTTTGGCTGCCAAGCGTTCCGTTCAGTCCCCATGCACATATGCAATGGGTTCGGGGCCGGGGCACAGAACCTTCCCGGTAGCCTTGTTAGGAATCAACAGAAAACAACAGAAAACAACAGAAAATGACAGAAAGTGGTTGCTATGCGGTGCAGTAACGCGCTATCGTTACTCAGGCAACGTGTGTTTGTTTGACTGTATATTGTAGATACATGGATCGCCTTCGGCCCACCCCTCAGGACCTTGAGCAGGAAGAAAAGCAAGAGCGTGCGGATTATTGGGAAACCCATAGCCTCCCGGCAATGACCACAATCCAGGAGCGCACGGCTGGCTTGATGCGTACCACTGGTCGGATCCCGTTAGCCGACAGGATGGATCTGTGTGGCAGGCGTAAGGGACCTTATGC
>NZ_QWEV01000004.1 GCF_003858395.1 Acidipila sp. EB88
TCATTTTCTTAAAACTGTCCAGAGCGGTCCACTCGTTTTCTTAATCGGGAGTGAGAATGAGTTTAGAGAAATACGCTGAGAACTCGTGGCTTCGTCGTGAGCCCACGAGCCGCCAAGAGATCGCCGACCAACTGGGCATCGTCGCTCGCTCCATGAACGATGCAGCCGTCGAAGGCATCTCTGACGACCTGCGCTTCTACACGGCCTTCAACGCTGTGCTCGCACTTGCCAATACTGCTTTGCGTGCCAGCGGGTACCGGACCACCAATCAGCAGGGTCATCACACCCGAGCAATCGAAACCCTTGAATACACCATCCAGGCCGATGCAAAACTGATTCGCAAATTGCTCGCTTTCTCGAAGAAGCGAAATGTGGCCAGCTATGATTCCGCTGGCTCCATCTCCAACCAGGAATTGAAAGACATCCTCGCCACCGCCGAAGAGCTCCGCCACACCGTGGAGTCATGGCTGAAAACGGATCATCCAGAGCTTTCGTGATGCCTGCTACAACGAAATAACGATTTCTTTATTGAGAGAATGCGGCAATAGCGTCATAAAATATCTTCGGCTTGTACTGCTCCCAATCTTCCTCGCGGACAAATAGCGGCTTGTACTGCTGCCCGCCATCGAGCGCGGAGGCGTCGGCACACCACTGTTTCAAACGTTCCCACTTCCCAGGATCATTCAAGTCTTCACGGCCCTTCGTTTCCACAATCCAAACTCCTCCATCGCTACGACGCACAAAGAAGTCCGGCGTGTACGTCGAAATATCCCCATTGGCCTTCACGTAGTCGAGCTTGAATCCCACGGCCATGTAGTTTTTGGCAAAAGCTGTCACGTCGTTGCACTTCGCCAAAAACGCCGCAAACTCCAACTCAAGGCCGCTGTCGCCAACAGTTCGGTTGAACAGGCTTTTATCCGAGATGACGTATCCTTGATCCTTTACAACGAAGGGGCGCGTATCCCTCAATTTGATTCTGTCCCGAATCTCCGCATCACCCTTCTGCCGGACAGTTAGGTTGTTAATTGCTTTCTTGAATCCCTCAAGAATCGCTCGTGACACCTCAATCTCGGAAAGATTCCGTAGGGTGTTGGCATCTTCCAACTCCACGACGCGACCGAACAGTTCATCGCGGACAAACTGCTTCACCTTGCCGTACAGCACGTCGTACCCGCTCACCAAGCGCAGATCACGCATCATCGTCTGAGCGAAGTAGCCGATCACGCTCCGGTAGTCCGCTACGCCGGCTGAGTCCAAAATCGTTGTGTGCGTTATCTCGCCCTTTGCCACGTCTCGGAAGATGATTTTGCGCTGCTCTTCTTCGCTGAACTCCCGATAGATCACGACCTGGAATTCAACCGCCTTCACATCCAACTCGGCAAGGCTCTTGTACTCGCGATAAACGCGCGGCGTCAGCACAGGCAACTCGAAATCCAGAGCCGCTAGCTGCTCCTCATCCTTGTCCTCGTCCAGCTCGACGATTAGAGGAGCAGCGCCCTTAGAGCCTGCATCCATCGGTTTGCGATCCAGTACCACGCCCTCAGCCGTGATGCGCTCGACAAACTCCATGAACGCATCCGTGCCTACGACGCTGACATACTCTTCAATCCCGCCCGAGTACATCTTCCGAAGTCCGCGCCCTAATGTCTGTTCCGGCAGAATGTCGCTCGGAGCTGCATACGCTCGCAGTCCAACGATCGTCGTCACATTCCGAACGTCCCAGCCCTCCTTCAGCATCATTACGGATACGACGGCCTTGTGTGGAGATTCCCAACTGTCAATCTCGTTGGCTTCCTTCCGCAGTCTCGTCAGTTCCTCTTTGTTCTTGCCGGACGCAGCCTCGGAGATTTCGCCATTTGGCTTCGTATGGATCGTCAGCACGGCATCTTTCAGGTCGGGGTAGTTCCCTTCCAGGTATGCGGCCACATCATCGCAATTCTTTGTGTCGTCCGTCATCACGAACAGGATGGCTTTCTTGCCTAGCTTCTCGTGTTCAGTGAACACCTTGCGCCACTCGATAACGCCCAGGTTGATATAGTCCGCCCAGCGCTCAGTGAATTTCACGCTGTCGCGAGGTTTGAGCTTTGCACGGCTTGGTGCATCGGGCAATACCGGATGCTTGACGACATTTTGAGCAATCGCTTCCACCAGCGGATAGTCCGAGATGGTTTGAACGAAGATCGCGCCCTTATTATGCTTTGGAGTAGCCGTTACATCGATTTGCAAGGACAGGCGGGCGTCTTTCAGCTTGAGCCGATTGTCGATGTCTTGAATCGACTTGAACCACTCGATATCCTTATCGTGGATGTGGTGCGCCTCATCGTTCAGTACGACTAGCTCATCAATCTCGCGCACGATCATGCCGAGGTCAACTTTAGAATCTGTCGTTGCCCCGGTCGGGCGCGCCCCGAAAAAATAGTCCAGGGTATCGTCATCGTCCGCTGTCGGTGTTGTCTCATTCCCTGCATACACCCGATGGATGTTCGTCAGAAAGATATTTCCGACAGAATTTGTGACCCGCACCTCGTCTTGAACATGTAGCGCTAATTGAAAGTCGTCCCGCCAGTTCTGACCAGCGAAGCCGTTGTCTGGCAGGACTGGATCGTCTTTGAGAAAGATGCGGAGGCCGGCGAAATCCTTGTAGAGCCTGTCCAGCACGATGATGTTCGGAGCGATCACAAGGAAGTTCCGCGCCAGGTCGCTGTCTGCCTCATACAGCTTGTGAAAGTAGCACCACGCCAAGACAAGGCTTAGGACCTTGGTCTTGCCAGCGCCCGTTGCCATCTTTACCACCCAACGGCGCCACTCTTCATCGAACATCCCCGCAGACACAGACCGCGATTCTGACACCTTCATTAGGTCGTACTTGTCCTGCACTCCCGCCACATCGTGCAGGTAGATGATCGTCTCAACAGCTTCACGCTGCGCGAAGTAATACTGAAATGTGGCCATGCTCCCGTCTGCCTGCGGCATCAGGTGCTCCGTCTCGAACCACCACTTCAGCAGCCAGTGGCTTGTCTCAGCCGCTCCCGCATAGTCACTATCGCGCCATTCCTTCACCTTGCGACGGAGTGCTGGCACCATCGGAGGCATTAGGTGGTCAGCGCTACGCGACCGTAGAGCCTCATCCGCTGGAAACCACCGCTCGGAAGGGTCGAGGATGACGTAGGGCGACTCTGGAAACTCAGGATGCAGCCCCATTAGCGCTTCGCCTTTCCGCTTCCGATATTCACTTCAACAATCGTCATGGTGTCGTTCCCGAAGATGTCTACCACCTTCACGGCGATCTTGCGGCGTCCTGGCAGGCACTCCTTGTAAACGCTCGTGAACTCCAGGGAGCGATCTCGCTTCGTGCGAAAGCTCTGCCATTCATTCTCAAAGATGTAGTCGCCCGTCCATACCTCTTCGTAGGTCTCAAGCCCCATCTGGTCTGGCTCCATCCCGGATAGGGATGGGTTAACCTCTGGCGACACCGCCTTGCGGATAATCTCTTTCTTGTTCTCGAAATCGAAGTCCACAGCCCAATAATCGATCCAGTCCTTCCAACTCTGCGTCAACCGTTCCCGCGTGATGATGCCCTTAGCATTTTTACTCACTTTTACTATCTGTCCGTTGTCCACCACTATCTTGCTTGCCTTGTCCTTTAGCGACTCTTCCGCTTGCTTTACGGAGTCCTGCGAATAGAACACGTTGAAGTCGGTTAGCTCTACGGCTACCTTATTGCCGTCAAATCGGGGCGTGACCTCGATATAGCTCACGTCATGAAACGCCACCTGGCTTTTCTCCACGGCCCGATTGTCGAAGACCTCACGCGGAATATACTTTGGAGCGATGTCAATGCCCTTAGCGGCCGCATCTTGCAATACGTTGGGAAACAACCCCATCTCGAACTCGAAACCCAGAATATCCACTCGCGTGATGCGCTTCTGGCGACACTCCGCAATTACCTCTTCCACGTAGAGCCGGGTCACCGGGAGATTTACCGGCCCTATGCTGACCAGCCGTCCGGCCTTCTTACCATGAAACGTTGCGAATCCAGTCGTCTTCTCGGCTCGATATGCGTTCAATATGAGGTCGAGGAAATCGGCTTCCTTCTTTGCCAATTGAGCTGCTTGCTCTGCTTCACGCAAATTAGGGTTTACGCCTACAAAATGCTGCCGTTCATATTTTCCAAGGTTGAGGATTTCGAACGCACGGTAATCCTTGCCATCGGCCTTTAGGACGCGTTGCGCATTGATTAGCCTCTTTCGTGCCGTATGGATAGCAAATTTTCCGAGATCAGACCCAATCCACTTTCGCCCATACATTTCGGCGGCTGCCAAGCAGCTTCCTGAACCACAGAAAAAATCTGCAACCAAGTCGCCAGGCTTCGTCGTTGCCTGAATAATCCGCTCAATCAGATCCTGAGGCTTCTGCGTCGGGTAACCTAGCCATTCTTTTTGATCCGCTGGTTGCAGGCAGCGAATCCGCCAAACATTGTCGATCTGGCGATCAGTGCTCAAGTAAGTGATTGTCTTTCCTTGTGCGTCCTTGTCGTTGACAATCTTCCCGCCAATGAAGCTGTACTTTAGCTTTTTGATAGGGGTGTCGCGAGGTTCCGTAATGTGAGTGAATGAGTATTGTGCTCGGTTCTTCACATAGTAAAGAATGGTGTCCGTAGCTCGCGGGAACACCCTTTTCGTTGCTCCGTGCAGTTTGTTGTAGTAGTACCAGTAGATTTCGTTTTGAAAGTTTTTGGCTCCAAAAATCTCTCCAAGAACCATCCGAAGAAGCGGACTGACCCGCCAGTCGCAATGTACAAAAATACAGCCGTCTTCAGCCAACAACCCATGCATCAGCGATAGTCGTTCGTTCATCATTGCGATAAAACTGTCAGCGCCTTTGCCCCACGTATCGCGGTAAGCGATTTCCTCAATAATGCTTGGGTTTTTGGTAAAGGTCTCATCGCCAATCTCAATGTCCATTGAGAAATCCGCACCTACGTCAAATGGCGGATCGATATAGATCAGCTTGAGCCCGCCTTGTGCTTCAATCTCCTCGCGCAGAGGCCCGTTCTTCAAGCTACTTAGGATCAACTTGTTGTCGCCCCAAATGAGCTTGTTTGTCCATCCCTTCAACTGCCGCCCACGCGCGTCAAATAACCCTGCCTGTAGTGCGGTATCTTGCGGTTTCTCCGCACGCGGCTCGTCCACCTGCTCAATCACCTGAAAAGGCAGAACGACGTTGCAAACCTCATCCGTCTTCCCATTCCAGACAAGCTCCACCTCCCGCTTGTCTTCGAACAGTAGGAACCTGTACTTGTCGGGCAGAGGCTTCCCTGCTTCCACAAACCGGATCACGTCTTGCTGCTCCTGCTCGGTCAACCGTGCCATTCCCGCTCCGCAAGTCTGAATGCCGCGATCCTAAATCGCGATGTATGTTCATCTTCGCAGATTGGGAATAACGAAAGCACGAAATCAACATGGGGTATCCAATTGAATACGCAAAGAACGGTTTCGTTATTTCAGGAATGGACGAAGAAAAGCAATCGTCTTATCGTCTAAACATGACAGTAATCGTTGGCATGGTCTCGCAAAAGGGCGGCGTTGGCAAAAGCACACTGTCCCGGCTTGTGGCGCGGGAATACGCTCTTGCAGGCTGGACCGTCAAAATCGCGGACTTGGATGTGTCCCAGGGCACAAGCTTCAATTGGCAGTCCCGGCGCTTGCAATCGGGTATCGAGCCGGCAATCCCGGTCGAGCGCTTCGGAACCGTGGAACAGGCTCTCAAGGTCGGCAGCCATTACGATTTGCTGATTCTGGACGGGCCGCCCCACTCGACGGCAGGCACACTCAAGATCACCGCCGCCTCCCTTCTAACCATCCTTCCGACCGGGCTGTCGCTGGACGATCTGGAGCCGTCTGTTCTGCTGGCCCACGAGCTTCGGAAGCGGAATATCAAAGCCGCCAAGATCGCCTTCGCGCTATCCCGAGTGGGCGATAGCGAATCAGAGATTGAGGAAGCCCGCGACTACATCACTCAGGCCGGATACCGCGTGCTGGCCGGGAGCCTGCCAGAGAAGACCGCCTACCGTCGGGCCTCGGACGAGGGCAGATCGCTCACGGAGACCCGTTTTCCATCCCTGAACAAGCGTAGTGACGAGCTCGCCCAGGGAATCGTTGATCTCATTACGCGAATACAAAAGGGAAAGGCAACCTAGAGCCATGGCAAACGTACCACCACCCGCCAAGAAGTCCCGCAAGGGTCCGCCGCCAGCCGTTAACTCGACAGTGGGAAATCTGGAGAAGTCCGAGCCAGGTACGCTGAAGCCGCTGAATTTCAAAGTGCCCGCCAACTTCCATCGCGACTTCAAGGTCTATGCCTCGCAGCAGGGAATCAGCATGTTGGACCTTCTTCAGGAAGGCTTCAGGGTTGTCCGAGAACAGCGCGGACAGTAACGAAAAAACGTTATAACGAAAACGGTAAAGACTAAATGGCGAAAAGACCGAAGGAAGACGCGCTACAGGGGAGCTACGCGGATAAACTGATTAATGCGGCTGTCGATATCCGCATGAGCCCGGATGCCGTCGAGCGTTCCTACATGGCGCGCCAGCTTGTCCAATGCACCCTGCCTCATTCGGACCCCGGAGACGTATCAGTTTGGGCACGCACAAACGGATATCTCACGCTGGCGATCCGTCCCTATGTTGACCTCAAAACGCGCAAGCCACTCTACCCTTACGGCTCGATTCCGCGCCTCCTCCTCTTTTGGCTTGTCACGGAAGCTACTCAGAAGAAGACCCGCCGCATTCGTCTCGGTAACAGCCTCGACTCGTTCATGCGGGAGATTGGCCTGAATCCCCGAACCGGGGGAGGGAAGCGAGGAGACGCCGCGAGGCTGCACTCTCAAATGGAGCGCCTTTTTCGGGCCATCGTAACCTTCGAGGACAAACGAGAATGGAGCAAGAGCTACGTTGATATGCAGATCGCTCCCCGTGGCACCCTGTGGTGGGACCCGGCGCGATCCCATCAGGACAATCTCTGGGAGAGCTGGGTTGAACTAGGGGAGGATTTCTATGCCGCCATCACCGCCGCACCGGTGCCAGTCGATATGCGAGCACTTCGGGCATTGAAGCGCTCTCCGCTGGCACTCGACCTTTACGCATGGCTGGCTCATACGGCGTTCAGTGCCAGTCGGAAACGTGAACCCCGCGTCGTCCCCTGGGAGGGTTTACACGGCCAAATGGGAGCCGAGTATGCGGAGCTTCGGCAGTTCCGGGCAAAGGTTCTGTTGGCACTCAAGAAGATCCAGCTCGTCTATCCGGCGCTAAAACTGGAAACAACCAGCTCTGCGCTAATCGTCCATCCCTCACCGACGGCCATCCCAGCCAAGTCTTGAGTTTTCCTTTTTCCGCTACGGTGAAACGGTGACGCTAATTGATGGGCGTTTTCAGTTTTCCACGGTGAAACGGTGACGCCTTTACGGTGAAACGGTGACGCCCCTACGGTGAAACGGTGACGTTTTTCGACTGCATATAAGGAAGCCTGTAGTTCTTGCCTTTAGCTTTTGCTTGTAGGTTTCATATATCCAGTAGTCGGTAACGCCGAGCGGTGGAAATATGAAAGAGAAAATAAGATTCTGAAACGCTGCAGATGACCCAACGCTGCCGTTACACAGGTGGGCTAAGATCGCGCAGAAAGGCGCTGCCATGGCTTCTATAGGCCAGACATACCGCTAACCCTCGCAGGAGGACACGGCGTCGCGCTAAGGGCAATTATTAGCAATGGCTTGCATTCTGAGAATTGAGTCGAGCTGATCCGCCACTTGCGCTCTAAAGCCTTCTGCTTCGACCGCCTTTGCCAAGCCGAACTGCCCAGTTTCTATGTCGCTCAAAAGCACACTCTTCTCTTTACCAAGGGACAACATGGCATGCCGTTCCGAGATCACGACCCATCCAGCCACATCTCTCTTTGCCATCGTGAGGGTTGAAAGAACGGTCTGGATCGCTTCATTGCCATGAAACCCGTTCAGCCAAAAAACCAGCGGGAACGGCATGAAGGGAAGCAGTTTCAAGAGACCTTCACGAGCCTCTTTGAGAGTTTTCGGCGTGACAGGGAAGTGAATCACCCAGCCAGGAAAGCCTCCGAGGCGATGATCACCAAGGAAATCGATCACCACATCGAAATCCGGTGAGGCAACATCCACGACACGTACCTCAGGGCTGAAACTGAAGATCTTCTTCAGTTCTTTGGCTTCTCCGGTAACAAGATCTGTCGGCCAAGAAACGTGGTGAGCCCTAAGCGTCGGGTATCCCGACAGCCCATATCCCTGCGAGGAAACGTCTACGCAGCGTACAGCCTCCTCGTGATGACGGAAGTAGTCAGCAAGCAGGGCAGCGAATTGTGTCTTCCCAGTGGCCCTTACGTTCCCCATCACGAGGTGAATCAACGGTGTGTTCGCCATGTGCTACTTATAATCTGTAGACCTATAGTATTCAAACCGGGGATCGTGGCCTTGTGCCCATCTTCGATCCCCGCACCATTTTGGGGCAGACAATTCGACGAACCAGGGAGAGAAGCCAGATGTCTCAGGAGGCGCTGGCCGAGGTGTGCGGACTCCACCGGACCTACATTGGGAGTGTTGAACGCGGAGAGCGCAATCTGAGTCTCTTGAACATCGTCGCCATTGCCCACTCGCTTGGACTAAAGCCGTACGAACTGCTCAAAGAGATCGCCTGACGCAGGATAGGGATGTTGTTCCACACTGTAGGCACGATTCGTTATGGGGCCAAGTCAACGACTGTAGGCGCATTGGTGAGCACACGTTGGTTATTGACTACAGCGCAATTCACCAGCCTTACGTTCCAGGCAGACTCTTGACCGTAGCTTCCGTGGATGTGGCCGAAAACGTGGAGCTTCGGTTTAACACGAAGAAGAGTTCCCAGAAGGTTCTGGCATCCACGATGCCTGCCGAGGATGTCCTGCTTGTCCAGAGTTCCATACGGCGCTTCATGGGTGATGAGCACATCGGCATCTGCGGGGATACGATCCCAGTGTTTGCGAATCTTAGCTCCTCGTTCCGCCGAGAACGCCCACTCCTCGCCCATAACCGAGTTCACCGGGGAGCCCCAGAAGTTCAGACCTTCTATGCGAATGCCTGAGTCTTGGAGGTAAACGGCCGCTGTGAGGTGGGCGCGAGCCACTTTAGGCTTACGGTCGAAAAGCAGATCGTGGTTGCCGGCGATGACCAGCTTGTGGCGGTAGGGAAGTGATTCCAGCCAGTCGTTGAAGTCGTCCACCTGTTCAACTGACTGACCGTCGAAGTCTCCAGAGTGAATCAGGATGTCACCCGCAGGAAGAACGAGACTCCGGTGAAAGCCATGCGTGTCGCCAATACAAACGAGGCGAAGCGTTTTGGAGACCCGTTTTTTAGATTCGCTCGACATGGTGCTGCCCTACTGAAAGCTGAATGAAAGTGCCTAGGATGTCGACTCGAACGACTGCTTGTACAGAGATTGCACACCGAATGCACACCAAAAAGCCATTGCACAGCTTTTGTACAGAGATTGCACAATGAATCGCTAAGTTATTTATTTTGTATAAGTTGAAAAGACCATTGTTTATAAAGTTTTAATAAAGTGTTCATGCGCCCTGCTTCTCCCATGAAATGAACACTTTATGAACAAACCGGCGTTTCAAAGACGGAGAAAGAAGGCATTGAGGAGGCAGGAAAAGCTTAGTGGAACATAAAGAGAGTGGCGCGCTTTGCGATGATTTGGGCTTTACTGGTTTGTTTTGTTCGATTTATAGCGCGTCACTTTTTCGAGCATTTGACGCGGTTTCGCGTCAAATTTTGCTATCCTTTTTTATGGCTTCCAAGAAGCGAATTCGCACAGATTTATTGCAAGAACGCTACACCGTGCGTCTCGACCGGGCTACGCATCTCTGGGTCGAGAAGCAAGCCACAAACGGGCACTATAAGAGCGGTCAAGACTTCATTCGCGAGCTCGTGAAGAGGGAGCGCTCAGGGAAAAATTCCGCGTTCGAAGGGCTCGAGGACAGTATTGTCGCGACTCTGAACGCACAGACCCGAGAGCTTGAACAAACACAAGCCACAAGCTACGCAAGCTTCGCTGCTGTAATGGGGCTGGCCAATCTCTTCCTGCAAACGCACATGTCACCGACGCGTGAGGCCAAGCAGGTGATCGGCGCGAACCATAAACGGAGGTTGGATGCCTTCCTCAAAGAGGTGGGCATCGGGATGAAAGGGACCTGGGCAGACGCTCTTCAGGATCTTGCGGGCGGGAGCGAAGAAGGCGATTAGGATTGCGCTAGTACTTCAATCCAAAGACGATCTTGGAAAGGGTGTGTCAAACCTTCTGAAGGTTATAGACCTGGCACGGCTGCGCTAGAGGTAGCGAACGCGAGCTGGGCACGGTGGAGCGAATAAGCGAAGGCAAGATAGGGCTCCGCATGGATATGGCCGCTCAGTTGAAATTGACCCAGAGAAGCACCCGCACCTGGACTACGGCTATGCTGTGACGGGCTACTCCAGCCAGGGCTAAACCGCTGACCGCGTGCTTATCAACGTCAATACAGAACTCGGGGCTAAAGACTTGCTCAACAACCGTATGGCCTACGTTGCGGTTTCACGTGGAGCGCAGGATGCGCTACTGTTTACGAGCGATAGTGACAAACTTCCGATTGCGCTGGGCCACGAAGTCTCCCAACAGAGCGCGCACATGGCGCAGCGCGAAATAGAGGCGTCCCTAGCCATGCCTCAACCGGAGAGCATATTGAATATTGGGCGTGGGTTCGGTTTTGGTATGCGAGTCACCTACATGCGAATCTCGCTGCGTTTCAGGATCGCAACAACACGTGAAGAAGTACTCCTGTTCAGTAGTTGGTGAACCTTCATTCAAATTGAAACAGGGACACGCAGGGGCTCAAAGACCTTATCCACGTTACCAAGGGCTGTCTCGTATCAAATGGTTTTCATGATCCACACGACATTGTAATGCTTAAGGTTGATCGTAGCTGCATCAGTGTGTGCGTCAAAGCTATGGGTATGATCAAGACCGCTTACCTGAGGACAGCAACCTCGGTTGTCGTCAACTTTGAATCCATCAGGCTTTGAACTTCCAGCTTTACCTGTCGTTCCGCCTACATGAAACGAGTAGCCGTCGTTGTTGCCTTCCAGCTTCCCCAGATTTGGGATAGTGGAGCCTTGCAAAATGCGGTCATCCATAAGATTAGGAGTGCCGTTTGTCCCGTCACAAATATGCCACCCATTTGGAATCGCTAAGGAAGGATCAGACCACGGCAGGATGATCCCTTTAGGAAGAGCACTCATGACTACTTGTGTAGTGCTTGGAGGGGGTGGAGTCGGCGTTAGGAACGCACTCAAATCTCCCTGTGAGGTCGGGACGACGATAGATACGCCACTATTGTTGGTTCGAGTGCAAATCAGGGTGGAATGGTCCAAGCCTAATCGTGTGTTGGGGATGATACCTCTACACGTAGCGTTTCCCGCCGGCACTATCGATACTCGTCCAATCGTTGCGGAGTCATTTGGATGAATGATCGGAGTGAACCAGAGTTCAAAGCGAACCGATTTATTATCAGGAGCTATCGTCGTGAAGCTCTGAAGACCCTTGTTTCTGGCGATAACGCAAGCGTTATAACCCTGCACGAGGACTGGCGAGGCAACACTGGAAAGGAACCTTAAACTCTGGTCTGTCAGAACAGATGTATCTATACCCGAGCAAAACGCGGACTTGTAGGTGTTCTGAAAGTTCTGAGCATCGTTGAAATTCAATCCAAGAGGGATGTTTACACCTGGAATGACAATAGATGCACCACCTCCAGTTGAGGAACCTCCAGAAGACTGCTGCACGGTTCCTGTGCAGATCGCCTGATGATAAGTCGAAGCAGAGCTGTTAGTGGCCGATTGCTGGATTCCGTCATATACACCTTGAGCAAGCAAAGCTTCGCATCCTGTAGCGCCCTGAGAAATGGCAACTCGTGTCGTTAGGCAGCTGGCAGTCAGCAACAGTACATGAGCAGTTCTAAACATAGACTCTCCCGCAACTATCTGCTGTAGTTAAGATCAGGATTAAGCGAAAATGGGTATTCATGGCAGTCCTACTAAGGACTAGCAGTTGTCACCAGTGGGGAACCAGACACCGTTTCGGCACTCCATCATCTGACCGCCTTGGCAAACGCGAGAACCTTCGCCGTACGTGTCCCCGGCATATGTACAGGAGCCGTCGCTAGCTTGCGATTCTTCTTCAACAGCGGGATCATTCTGAAGATCCGGATTTGATTCAAGCATAAAAACCTACGGCGATGTTCGTTCACGAGCGGTGTCGAGCATACCGCAGAAATAATCGGAATGCACAAAATCTTTCATGCATGATAATGTCCTTTATCAAGCATGGTAGGGGAAGTTTAGACAATGGTGAAGTGGAGCATTATAGGGTTGCTGAGCGTCGCCTGTGCTGTGCTTGGAATCTGGGTGGTGCGGCTTCGATTCGAAAACGATCGACTACAGAAAGAGCTAAAAGCGGTGAGTGAACAGCTGGAGGAAGCCATCCGGCTGTTAGCTGAACATGAGAAAGAACCAAAGTCGAAAGCCTTTAGGCGACTGGCCGACCTGCTCATAGCTGCGGGTGTGCCAGGATTGATCTTGCTTGCAGCAATGACAATGTCTAGTTTTGCCGGAGCTGCCGCCATTACCACTGGGCTTGCCGCACTTGGAGGACCTGTCGGCATGCTGGGAGGAATCGGTTTCCTGGTGTCGCTCGGAGTGGTGCTCACTCAATACAGTCTTTTCGATCTGAGCAGTGCGGTGCTAAAGGGACTGCTGCGAACCCGATCTAAAGCCACAATCATCACAGAGATCAATTCCCTCCCTGGGATCATTCCGCAGACTCTGAAAGTCCGAGCCAAGTCACTTTTGGAGGGGAGATGACCTCCGAACTCATTCCTGGTTCACCAGGGGTGTTGCCTTCCGTCTTCACGGCGCGCCCCGCAGCCCGAGCGCGGATGCGTGATTTCTTCAGCTCGCATATCCGCAATCCCAATACCCGACGCGCATACATGGAAGCGGTCCGGCAGTTCTCCGCCTTTTGTGCCGAGATCAGTATCGTGGATCTTGCCCAGGTGGAGCCGGTGCACGTCGCGGCCTTTGTCGAGCTACAGTTGAGGACACAGTCGAAGCCTACGGTCAAAGTCCGGCTAGCCGCTTTGAGGATGCTCTTCGACTGGATGGTGGTCGGGCAGATCATTCCCCTCAATCCCGCCCACGCGGTGCGCGGCCCGAAGCACACCCAAAGAAGCGGCAAGACACCGGTGCTGCAGGCCGACGAGGCCCGGACCCTGATCGATGCGATCGACACTACTTTCCTTCCCGGCCTGCGCGATCGCGCCCTGATAGCGCTGATGGTCTACACCTTTGCCCGCGTCGGCGCGGCAGTATCGATGCGGGTCGAAGACTTCTATGTGCAGGGGCGCCGGGGATGGGTGCGGCTACATGAAAAGGGCGGTAAGGAGCACGAAATGCCGACGCACCACAATCTCGACCGGTATCTCGAGGAGTACATCGCGGCCGCCGGCATCGGCGAGGACCGGAAGGGCCCGCTCTTCCGGACGACCCGCGGCCGATCCGGCGAGCTGACCGGCAATTCCCTACTTCAGTCCGACGTTTGGCGCATGATCCGCAGGCGTGCGCTGGCGGCCGGCATCAAAACCGAGATCGGATGCCATACCTTCCGGGCGACCGGCATCACGGCGTACCTCAAGAACGGCGGGCGGCTGGAGATCGCGCAGCAAATGGCTGCCCATGAATCGGCCCGAACGACCGGGCTCTATGACCGCAGGAGTGATGAGGTTTCGCTTACCGAGGTCGAACGAATTAGCATTTGATTGTGAATCCGTACTCATTTTGAGTACACTTGTTCTCAGAATGAGAACAAAAGCTAACGCGCTTGGTGATCTACTCTTTGGTCAAACTAGAGGGCGGATCCTCGCAACTCTATATGACAAGCCAGAAGCTACCTTCTTTGTTCGACAACTTGCTCGGCATATCAGCGGAAGTGTGGGAACCGTTCAACGGGAGCTTGCCACGCTAACGGCCGCGGGTCTCATCCTTCGAGATGATCGCGCAAACCAAGTGTTCTATGGTGCCAACCGAGCTCACCCGGCTTTCCCGGAGCTGCATTCGCTACTAGCCAAGACTACTGGCGTATTTCACATCTTGTTAGAAGCCCTCAAACCAATTGCCGAGCGCATTGAGTTCTCCTTTGTTTATGGCTCCATTGCTAAAGGAGAAGAAAAAGCCGACAGCGACATTGACCTTCTGGTGACTGGGGAGGTCACTCTTGATGAGCTACTGGGGCAGATGTCGCCTGTAGAGCGCCAACTGAATCGACCCATAAACCCGACCATCTTTGCCCGCGATGAGCTTCGAACAAAGATCCACTCAGGCAATCATTTTCTTAAAACTGTCCAGAGCGGTCCACTCGTTTTCTTAATCGGGAGTGAGAATGAGTTTAGAGAAATACGCTGAGAACTCGTGGCTTCGTCGTGAGCCCACGAGCCGCCAAGAGATCGCCGACCAACTGGGCATCGTCGCTCGCTCCATGAACGATGCAGCCGTCGAAGGCATCTCTGACGACCTGCGCTTCTACACGGCCTTCAACGCTGTGCTCGCACTTGCCAATACTGCTTTGCGTGCCAGCGGGTACCGGACCACCAATCAGCAGGGTCATCACACCCGAGCAATCGAAACCCTTGAATACACCATCCAGGCCGATGCAAAACTGATTCGCAAATTGCTCGCTTTCTCGAAGAAGCGAAATGTGGCCAGCTATGATTCCGCTGGCTCCATCTCCAACCAGGAATTGAAAGACATCCTCGCCACCGCCGAAGAGCTCCGCCACACCGTGGAGTCATGGCTGAAAACGGATCATCCAGAGCTTTCGTGATGCCTGCTACAACGAAATAACGATTTCTTTATTGAGAGAATGCGGCAATAGCGTCATAAAATATCTTCGGCTTGTACTGCTCCCAATCTTCCTCGCGGACAAATAGCGGCTTGTACTGCTGCCCGCCATCGAGCGCGGAGGCGTCGGCACACCACTGTTTCAAACGTTCCCACTTCCCAGGATCATTCAAGTCTTCACGGCCCTTCGTTTCCACAATCCAAACTCCTCCATCGCTACGACGCACAAAGAAGTCCGGCGTGTACGTCGAAATATCCCCATTGGCCTTCACGTAGTCGAGCTTGAATCCCACGGCCATGTAGTTTTTGGCAAAAGCTGTCACGTCGTTGCACTTCGCCAAAAACGCCGCAAACTCCAACTCAAGGCCGCTGTCGCCAACAGTTCGGTTGAACAGGCTTTTATCCGAGATGACGTATCCTTGATCCTTTACAACGAAGGGGCGCGTATCCCTCAATTTGATTCTGTCCCGAATCTCCGCATCACCCTTCTGCCGGACAGTTAGGTTGTTAATTGCTTTCTTGAATCCCTCAAGAATCGCTCGTGACACCTCAATCTCGGAAAGATTCCGTAGGGTGTTGGCATCTTCCAACTCCACGACGCGACCGAACAGTTCATCGCGGACAAACTGCTTCACCTTGCCGTACAGCACGTCGTACCCGCTCACCAAGCGCAGATCACGCATCATCGTCTGAGCGAAGTAGCCGATCACGCTCCGGTAGTCCGCTACGCCGGCTGAGTCCAAAATCGTTGTGTGCGTTATCTCGCCCTTTGCCACGTCTCGGAAGATGATTTTGCGCTGCTCTTCTTCGCTGAACTCCCGATAGATCACGACCTGGAATTCAACCGCCTTCACATCCAACTCGGCAAGGCTCTTGTACTCGCGATAAACGCGCGGCGTCAGCACAGGCAACTCGAAATCCAGAGCCGCTAGCTGCTCCTCATCCTTGTCCTCGTCCAGCTCGACGATTAGAGGAGCAGCGCCCTTAGAGCCTGCATCCATCGGTTTGCGATCCAGTACCACGCCCTCAGCCGTGATGCGCTCGACAAACTCCATGAACGCATCCGTGCCTACGACGCTGACATACTCTTCAATCCCGCCCGAGTACATCTTCCGAAGTCCGCGCCCTAATGTCTGTTCCGGCAGAATGTCGCTCGGAGCTGCATACGCTCGCAGTCCAACGATCGTCGTCACATTCCGAACGTCCCAGCCCTCCTTCAGCATCATTACGGATACGACGGCCTTGTGTGGAGATTCCCAACTGTCAATCTCGTTGGCTTCCTTCCGCAGTCTCGTCAGTTCCTCTTTGTTCTTGCCGGACGCAGCCTCGGAGATTTCGCCATTTGGCTTCGTATGGATCGTCAGCACGGCATCTTTCAGGTCGGGGTAGTTCCCTTCCAGGTATGCGGCCACATCATCGCAATTCTTTGTGTCGTCCGTCATCACGAACAGGATGGCTTTCTTGCCTAGCTTCTCGTGTTCAGTGAACACCTTGCGCCACTCGATAACGCCCAGGTTGATATAGTCCGCCCAGCGCTCAGTGAATTTCACGCTGTCGCGAGGTTTGAGCTTTGCACGGCTTGGTGCATCGGGCAATACCGGATGCTTGACGACATTTTGAGCAATCGCTTCCACCAGCGGATAGTCCGAGATGGTTTGAACGAAGATCGCGCCCTTATTATGCTTTGGAGTAGCCGTTACATCGATTTGCAAGGACAGGCGGGCGTCTTTCAGCTTGAGCCGATTGTCGATGTCTTGAATCGACTTGAACCACTCGATATCCTTATCGTGGATGTGGTGCGCCTCATCGTTCAGTACGACTAGCTCATCAATCTCGCGCACGATCATGCCGAGGTCAACTTTAGAATCTGTCGTTGCCCCGGTCGGGCGCGCCCCGAAAAAATAGTCCAGGGTATCGTCATCGTCCGCTGTCGGTGTTGTCTCATTCCCTGCATACACCCGATGGATGTTCGTCAGAAAGATATTTCCGACAGAATTTGTGACCCGCACCTCGTCTTGAACATGTAGCGCTAATTGAAAGTCGTCCCGCCAGTTCTGACCAGCGAAGCCGTTGTCTGGCAGGACTGGATCGTCTTTGAGAAAGATGCGGAGGCCGGCGAAATCCTTGTAGAGCCTGTCCAGCACGATGATGTTCGGAGCGATCACAAGGAAGTTCCGCGCCAGGTCGCTGTCTGCCTCATACAGCTTGTGAAAGTAGCACCACGCCAAGACAAGGCTTAGGACCTTGGTCTTGCCAGCGCCCGTTGCCATCTTTACCACCCAACGGCGCCACTCTTCATCGAACATCCCCGCAGACACAGACCGCGATTCTGACACCTTCATTAGGTCGTACTTGTCCTGCACTCCCGCCACATCGTGCAGGTAGATGATCGTCTCAACAGCTTCACGCTGCGCGAAGTAATACTGAAATGTGGCCATGCTCCCGTCTGCCTGCGGCATCAGGTGCTCCGTCTCGAACCACCACTTCAGCAGCCAGTGGCTTGTCTCAGCCGCTCCCGCATAGTCACTATCGCGCCATTCCTTCACCTTGCGACGGAGTGCTGGCACCATCGGAGGCATTAGGTGGTCAGCGCTACGCGACCGTAGAGCCTCATCCGCTGGAAACCACCGCTCGGAAGGGTCGAGGATGACGTAGGGCGACTCTGGAAACTCAGGATGCAGCCCCATTAGCGCTTCGCCTTTCCGCTTCCGATATTCACTTCAACAATCGTCATGGTGTCGTTCCCGAAGATGTCTACCACCTTCACGGCGATCTTGCGGCGTCCTGGCAGGCACTCCTTGTAAACGCTCGTGAACTCCAGGGAGCGATCTCGCTTCGTGCGAAAGCTCTGCCATTCATTCTCAAAGATGTAGTCGCCCGTCCATACCTCTTCGTAGGTCTCAAGCCCCATCTGGTCTGGCTCCATCCCGGATAGGGATGGGTTAACCTCTGGCGACACCGCCTTGCGGATAATCTCTTTCTTGTTCTCGAAATCGAAGTCCACAGCCCAATAATCGATCCAGTCCTTCCAACTCTGCGTCAACCGTTCCCGCGTGATGATGCCCTTAGCATTTTTACTCACTTTTACTATCTGTCCGTTGTCCACCACTATCTTGCTTGCCTTGTCCTTTAGCGACTCTTCCGCTTGCTTTACGGAGTCCTGCGAATAGAACACGTTGAAGTCGGTTAGCTCTACGGCTACCTTATTGCCGTCAAATCGGGGCGTGACCTCGATATAGCTCACGTCATGAAACGCCACCTGGCTTTTCTCCACGGCCCGATTGTCGAAGACCTCACGCGGAATATACTTTGGAGCGATGTCAATGCCCTTAGCGGCCGCATCTTGCAATACGTTGGGAAACAACCCCATCTCGAACTCGAAACCCAGAATATCCACTCGCGTGATGCGCTTCTGGCGACACTCCGCAATTACCTCTTCCACGTAGAGCCGGGTCACCGGGAGATTTACCGGCCCTATGCTGACCAGCCGTCCGGCCTTCTTACCATGAAACGTTGCGAATCCAGTCGTCTTCTCGGCTCGATATGCGTTCAATATGAGGTCGAGGAAATCGGCTTCCTTCTTTGCCAATTGAGCTGCTTGCTCTGCTTCACGCAAATTAGGGTTTACGCCTACAAAATGCTGCCGTTCATATTTTCCAAGGTTGAGGATTTCGAACGCACGGTAATCCTTGCCATCGGCCTTTAGGACGCGTTGCGCATTGATTAGCCTCTTTCGTGCCGTATGGATAGCAAATTTTCCGAGATCAGACCCAATCCACTTTCGCCCATACATTTCGGCGGCTGCCAAGCAGCTTCCTGAACCACAGAAAAAATCTGCAACCAAGTCGCCAGGCTTCGTCGTTGCCTGAATAATCCGCTCAATCAGATCCTGAGGCTTCTGCGTCGGGTAACCTAGCCATTCTTTTTGATCCGCTGGTTGCAGGCAGCGAATCCGCCAAACATTGTCGATCTGGCGATCAGTGCTCAAGTAAGTGATTGTCTTTCCTTGTGCGTCCTTGTCGTTGACAATCTTCCCGCCAATGAAGCTGTACTTTAGCTTTTTGATAGGGGTGTCGCGAGGTTCCGTAATGTGAGTGAATGAGTATTGTGCTCGGTTCTTCACATAGTAAAGAATGGTGTCCGTAGCTCGCGGGAACACCCTTTTCGTTGCTCCGTGCAGTTTGTTGTAGTAGTACCAGTAGATTTCGTTTTGAAAGTTTTTGGCTCCAAAAATCTCTCCAAGAACCATCCGAAGAAGCGGACTGACCCGCCAGTCGCAATGTACAAAAATACAGCCGTCTTCAGCCAACAACCCATGCATCAGCGATAGTCGTTCGTTCATCATTGCGATAAAACTGTCAGCGCCTTTGCCCCACGTATCGCGGTAAGCGATTTCCTCAATAATGCTTGGGTTTTTGGTAAAGGTCTCATCGCCAATCTCAATGTCCATTGAGAAATCCGCACCTACGTCAAATGGCGGATCGATATAGATCAGCTTGAGCCCGCCTTGTGCTTCAATCTCCTCGCGCAGAGGCCCGTTCTTCAAGCTACTTAGGATCAACTTGTTGTCGCCCCAAATGAGCTTGTTTGTCCATCCCTTCAACTGCCGCCCACGCGCGTCAAATAACCCTGCCTGTAGTGCGGTATCTTGCGGTTTCTCCGCACGCGGCTCGTCCACCTGCTCAATCACCTGAAAAGGCAGAACGACGTTGCAAACCTCATCCGTCTTCCCATTCCAGACAAGCTCCACCTCCCGCTTGTCTTCGAACAGTAGGAACCTGTACTTGTCGGGCAGAGGCTTCCCTGCTTCCACAAACCGGATCACGTCTTGCTGCTCCTGCTCGGTCAACCGTGCCATTCCCGCTCCGCAAGTCTGAATGCCGCGATCCTAAATCGCGATGTATGTTCATCTTCGCAGATTGGGAATAACGAAAGCACGAAATCAACATGGGGTATCCAATTGAATACGCAAAGAACGGTTTCGTTATTTCAGGAATGGACGAAGAAAAGCAATCGTCTTATCGTCTAAACATGACAGTAATCGTTGGCATGGTCTCGCAAAAGGGCGGCGTTGGCAAAAGCACACTGTCCCGGCTTGTGGCGCGGGAATACGCTCTTGCAGGCTGGACCGTCAAAATCGCGGACTTGGATGTGTCCCAGGGCACAAGCTTCAATTGGCAGTCCCGGCGCTTGCAATCGGGTATCGAGCCGGCAATCCCGGTCGAGCGCTTCGGAACCGTGGAACAGGCTCTCAAGGTCGGCAGCCATTACGATTTGCTGATTCTGGACGGGCCGCCCCACTCGACGGCAGGCACACTCAAGATCACCGCCGCCTCCCTTCTAACCATCCTTCCGACCGGGCTGTCGCTGGACGATCTGGAGCCGTCTGTTCTGCTGGCCCACGAGCTTCGGAAGCGGAATATCAAAGCCGCCAAGATCGCCTTCGCGCTATCCCGAGTGGGCGATAGCGAATCAGAGATTGAGGAAGCCCGCGACTACATCACTCAGGCCGGATACCGCGTGCTGGCCGGGAGCCTGCCAGAGAAGACCGCCTACCGTCGGGCCTCGGACGAGGGCAGATCGCTCACGGAGACCCGTTTTCCATCCCTGAACAAGCGTAGTGACGAGCTCGCCCAGGGAATCGTTGATCTCATTACGCGAATACAAAAGGGAAAGGCAACCTAGAGCCATGGCAAACGTACCACCACCCGCCAAGAAGTCCCGCAAGGGTCCGCCGCCAGCCGTTAACTCGACAGTGGGAAATCTGGAGAAGTCCGAGCCAGGTACGCTGAAGCCGCTGAATTTCAAAGTGCCCGCCAACTTCCATCGCGACTTCAAGGTCTATGCCTCGCAGCAGGGAATCAGCATGTTGGACCTTCTTCAGGAAGGCTTCAGGGTTGTCCGAGAACAGCGCGGACAGTAACGAAAAAACGTTATAACGAAAACGGTAAAGACTAAATGGCGAAAAGACCGAAGGAAGACGCGCTACAGGGGAGCTACGCGGATAAACTGATTAATGCGGCTGTCGATATCCGCATGAGCCCGGATGCCGTCGAGCGTTCCTACATGGCGCGCCAGCTTGTCCAATGCACCCTGCCTCATTCGGACCCCGGAGACGTATCAGTTTGGGCACGCACAAACGGATATCTCACGCTGGCGATCCGTCCCTATGTTGACCTCAAAACGCGCAAGCCACTCTACCCTTACGGCTCGATTCCGCGCCTCCTCCTCTTTTGGCTTGTCACGGAAGCTACTCAGAAGAAGACCCGCCGCATTCGTCTCGGTAACAGCCTCGACTCGTTCATGCGGGAGATTGGCCTGAATCCCCGAACCGGGGGAGGGAAGCGAGGAGACGCCGCGAGGCTGCACTCTCAAATGGAGCGCCTTTTTCGGGCCATCGTAACCTTCGAGGACAAACGAGAATGGAGCAAGAGCTACGTTGATATGCAGATCGCTCCCCGTGGCACCCTGTGGTGGGACCCGGCGCGATCCCATCAGGACAATCTCTGGGAGAGCTGGGTTGAACTAGGGGAGGATTTCTATGCCGCCATCACCGCCGCACCGGTGCCAGTCGATATGCGAGCACTTCGGGCATTGAAGCGCTCTCCGCTGGCACTCGACCTTTACGCATGGCTGGCTCATACGGCGTTCAGTGCCAGTCGGAAACGTGAACCCCGCGTCGTCCCCTGGGAGGGTTTACACGGCCAAATGGGAGCCGAGTATGCGGAGCTTCGGCAGTTCCGGGCAAAGGTTCTGTTGGCACTCAAGAAGATCCAGCTCGTCTATCCGGCGCTAAAACTGGAAACAACCAGCTCTGCGCTAATCGTCCATCCCTCACCGACGGCCATCCCAGCCAAGTCTTGAGTTTTCCTTTTTCCGCTACGGTGAAACGGTGACGCTAATTGATGGGCGTTTTCAGTTTTCCACGGTGAAACGGTGACGCCTTTACGGTGAAACGGTGACGCCCCTACGGTGAAACGGTGACGTTTTTCGACTGCATATAAGGAAGCCTGTAGTTCTTGCCTTTAGCTTTTGCTTGTAGGTTTCATATATCCAGTAGTCGGTAACGCCGAGCGGTGGAAATATGAAAGAGAAAATAAGATTCTGAAACGCTGCAGATGACCCAACGCTGCCGTTACACAGGTGGGCTAAGATCGCGCAGAAAGGCGCTGCCATGGCTTCTATAGGCCAGACATACCGCTAACCCTCGCAGGAGGACACGGCGTCGCGCTAAGGGCAATTATTAGCAATGGCTTGCATTCTGAGAATTGAGTCGAGCTGATCCGCCACTTGCGCTCTAAAGCCTTCTGCTTCGACCGCCTTTGCCAAGCCGAACTGCCCAGTTTCTATGTCGCTCAAAAGCACACTCTTCTCTTTACCAAGGGACAACATGGCATGCCGTTCCGAGATCACGACCCATCCAGCCACATCTCTCTTTGCCATCGTGAGGGTTGAAAGAACGGTCTGGATCGCTTCATTGCCATGAAACCCGTTCAGCCAAAAAACCAGCGGGAACGGCATGAAGGGAAGCAGTTTCAAGAGACCTTCACGAGCCTCTTTGAGAGTTTTCGGCGTGACAGGGAAGTGAATCACCCAGCCAGGAAAGCCTCCGAGGCGATGATCACCAAGGAAATCGATCACCACATCGAAATCCGGTGAGGCAACATCCACGACACGTACCTCAGGGCTGAAACTGAAGATCTTCTTCAGTTCTTTGGCTTCTCCGGTAACAAGATCTGTCGGCCAAGAAACGTGGTGAGCCCTAAGCGTCGGGTATCCCGACAGCCCATATCCCTGCGAGGAAACGTCTACGCAGCGTACAGCCTCCTCGTGATGACGGAAGTAGTCAGCAAGCAGGGCAGCGAATTGTGTCTTCCCAGTGGCCCTTACGTTCCCCATCACGAGGTGAATCAACGGTGTGTTCGCCATGTGCTACTTATAATCTGTAGACCTATAGTATTCAAACCGGGGATCGTGGCCTTGTGCCCATCTTCGATCCCCGCACCATTTTGGGGCAGACAATTCGACGAACCAGGGAGAGAAGCCAGATGTCTCAGGAGGCGCTGGCCGAGGTGTGCGGACTCCACCGGACCTACATTGGGAGTGTTGAACGCGGAGAGCGCAATCTGAGTCTCTTGAACATCGTCGCCATTGCCCACTCGCTTGGACTAAAGCCGTACGAACTGCTCAAAGAGATCGCCTGACGCAGGATAGGGATGTTGTTCCACACTGTAGGCACGATTCGTTATGGGGCCAAGTCAACGACTGTAGGCGCATTGGTGAGCACACGTTGGTTATTGACTACAGCGCAATTCACCAGCCTTACGTTCCAGGCAGACTCTTGACCGTAGCTTCCGTGGATGTGGCCGAAAACGTGGAGCTTCGGTTTAACACGAAGAAGAGTTCCCAGAAGGTTCTGGCATCCACGATGCCTGCCGAGGATGTCCTGCTTGTCCAGAGTTCCATACGGCGCTTCATGGGTGATGAGCACATCGGCATCTGCGGGGATACGATCCCAGTGTTTGCGAATCTTAGCTCCTCGTTCCGCCGAGAACGCCCACTCCTCGCCCATAACCGAGTTCACCGGGGAGCCCCAGAAGTTCAGACCTTCTATGCGAATGCCTGAGTCTTGGAGGTAAACGGCCGCTGTGAGGTGGGCGCGAGCCACTTTAGGCTTACGGTCGAAAAGCAGATCGTGGTTGCCGGCGATGACCAGCTTGTGGCGGTAGGGAAGTGATTCCAGCCAGTCGTTGAAGTCGTCCACCTGTTCAACTGACTGACCGTCGAAGTCTCCAGAGTGAATCAGGATGTCACCCGCAGGAAGAACGAGACTCCGGTGAAAGCCATGCGTGTCGCCAATACAAACGAGGCGAAGCGTTTTGGAGACCCGTTTTTTAGATTCGCTCGACATGGTGCTGCCCTACTGAAAGCTGAATGAAAGTGCCTAGGATGTCGACTCGAACGACTGCTTGTACAGAGATTGCACACCGAATGCACACCAAAAAGCCATTGCACAGCTTTTGTACAGAGATTGCACAATGAATCGCTAAGTTATTTATTTTGTATAAGTTGAAAAGACCATTGTTTATAAAGTTTTAATAAAGTGTTCATGCGCCCTGCTTCTCCATGAAATGAACACTTTATGAACAAACCGGCGTTTCAAAAAGACGGAGAAAGAAGGCATTGAGGAGGCAGGAAAAGCTTAGTGGAACATAAAGAGAGTGGCGCGCTTTGCGATGATTTGGGCTTTACTGGTTTGTTTTGTTCGATTTATAGCGCGTCACTTTTTCGAGCATTTGACGCGGTTTCGCGTCAAATTTTGCTATCCTTTTTTATGGCTTCCAAGAAGCGAATTCGCACAGATTTATTGCAAGAACGCTACACCGTGCGTCTCGACCGGGCTACGCATCTCTGGGTCGAGAAGCAAGCCACAAACGGGCACTATAAGAGCGGTCAAGACTTCATTCGCGAGCTCGTGAAGAGGGAGCGCTCAGGGAAAAATTCCGCGTTCGAAGGGCTCGAGGACAGTATTGTCGCGACTCT